>JAZQYS010000064.1:0-7247 GCA_045633645.1 Victivallaceae bacterium
CAACTTGAAATAAATGTATTACAGTTGTAATTTTTTACTTTAACAAAAATTACAACTGTAATCTTATAAAATTCAAGGTAAAGTCCATGACTGAAGAAATGACGCGCCGTAAAAAAGGTCGGGGAATCGCAATACCGCTGTTGATCGGTATCCCCGTACTTGTCACCCTTGCCATTTTCTTTTTCAATCTGAAGCCGGAGGCTCTCTCTCCTGATGAAATCCTCGCAAAAAAAGAGTGGAACGATCAGGAGTTGACCACAGCTTTAGCCCGTTCCATGTCACTGACCACAACCGGACAGCAGAGAAAACAAATCCAGCGTCACCTGAGCAGTCAGTTGAAAAAACGCTCTCCTGAAGTCCGTGAAGAAATCCGCTGCCGGGCAATTGCCGGAACGGTGACAACTTCGCTCAAACAGCTGCGTCAGATGCCCGCAGAAGACCGCAATAAAATGATTGCAGCCATGCAGAAAAAGGCGGAAAAAAATTTCAATACTCTGGTCAGCAGCAGCAAAGAACGCCAGAAACTTGCCGAACAGCTCAAGACAAAAGAAATGCAGAGTTTCACCAATGCCGTCAACAAAGCCATCTTTTCTGAGTTTACCCCGGCAGAGAGAGTTCAGTTTGCCCCCATCACAAAAATCTGGATTAAAACAATGAAAGTCATGGGCAAATAAAATGGGAAAAAAAAGACATTTTTTGCTGATTGAACGCTTGAAACATGCTGTCTGTCATGCCTGCGCTACGCTGTCTTTTGGGGGCGGCGCGTTAAAAACGGACAGGAACGGACAAGAACGGACAAAAACGGACAGATACAGACAATTTTCCGGTTTTCAAGCAAGAATTTATACAGTTTTTCTGCCGTTGCATCACCTCAAAAAAAGTAATAAAATCAACACATCCTCACGCCCGGCAGGGCGCACTTCACGCTTGCCGCAGGCAAGCTCTTCACATCTTCACATCTTCACTCAATCAGCGTTCACGCTGATTGAACTTCTGGTCGTCATTGCCATCATTGCAGTACTGGCGGGAATGGCAATGCCTGCCCTGGGACGGGCGCGAGAATCCGGACGCAGAACAGCTTGTCTGAATAATTTAAAGCAGATCGGCACCGGTATAGAGTTATATCTTGATGCGTACAACGGTTTTCTGCCCAACTGCCGTTCTTATCCCGGAAAACCTGCGGAGGGCGAAGAAAATTTCAAGGGACTTCCGGAAACGCTGAAACCTTTTGCCGGTGACAATAAAATTTTCAACTGTCCGTCTGACAAGCCCTCTTCAGACTGCAACGGCAAAACGCTGTTTGAAGGCTGGGGCAGCAGTTATCAGTGGATGAGCAGTCTGGATATCAACGGTAAAAAGGCAACCGAAGAAAATCTGCGTTCAAAGCAATTCAAACTGAAACTTCCACTGGTAACCGATGGGGGCTTCTTCCACGGTCCTGAAGGAAAATCCACCTCTGTCAACTGTCTTTATCTGTTATCAAGGGTCTCAACCGACGCTATGCAGGAGTACGCACCATGAGTATCGTCTGCTCCAATCTTTCAAAAAAATACGGCAGAAAAACAGCTCTTGACAACCTCTCCCTCACAATCGCCGACGGCAAAGTCACCGGACTTGTCGGACCCAACGGCGCAGGAAAAAGCACATTCATCAAATTACTGACCGGATTGATTTTTCCGACAACAGGATACGTTGAAACAGATGGTTTTGATGTCCACACTGAACACTCTGAGGCAATGGCGCACCTGGGCGCAATCATTGAGTGGCCGAGTTTCTATCCAGATCTTACCGCACGGAAAAATCTTGCCATTCTCTCCGGCGGACACGGTAAAAAATATGAAGCAAAACTTGAAGAAGTCACAAAGTTTCTGGATATCAACGATGCTCTTGACCGCAATGCAGGTGTTCTGTCAACCGGCATGAAACAGCGTCTGGGCATTGCACTGGCTCTGCTGCCGGATTCAAAATATATTCTGCTGGATGAGCCTGCCAACGGTCTGGACCCCTCCGGCATTGTGGAAATACGCAATCTCATCCGCGATTACAACCGGAAATTCGGTATCACTGTTCTGGTCAGCAGTCACCTTTTAAGCGAAATAGAGATGATCTGCGATGAGTTGATTATGATTGTTGACGGTAAATTAAAAGCCTCAGGCAATCTGCGGCAGCTCTTATCCGGCGGACGCCGCCTGAAAGTTGTCACAACAAAACCGCAGGAAACTGCCGTCTTTCTGAAAACAGCATTTGAAGAAAAAAAGCCGTGGATTTCTTCTGCTCCGCAATATGCCGGAGACGGTTTCACCTTTCTGATTCCCGAAAACTGCGACCCGTCTCAAGTGGGGTTGGAGTTATACAAAGCCGGATTTCTCATCTCTCACCTGGCGGGTGAACAGCTGACCCTTGAAGACTTTTTCCTCAAAAAAACCGCAGGAGAAAATACAAAATGATCCGCGATACCTTTTTTGAACTCTTTAAAATGTGCCATCAGAAAAAGAACTTTATTCCGCTTGCAGGATATTTTCTTTTCTTATTTCTCTGTTATATTGCTTACAGAACTTCGACCACAATGCTGACGGGAATACTGTCCGCGTTGAATCCTGACAGAGCAGAAGTCACCAAATATCTGGACGGCTTTTTCTTTGCCCGTATTGCCCTGGTTCCGACCTTCATCGTCCTCATGCCGATTGTCATGGCAACGCTGGGCGGTGACTGCATTGCCGGAGAAATCCAGGAGGGTTCCCTCAAACTTTACATGGCACGTCCGCGAAACAGAACGCAGATCATACTGACAAAATTTTCAGCGATTTACGCTTCAGGTTTCATTTACAGTTTGTTTTTTTCCATCACAGGTTTTCTGATTGGTATGCTGCTCCGTGGACTTTCTCCGGTTCAGGTTCTGTTAATGCCCGGACAGGTTTTCGGTTCCACGCTGGCAATCATGACCTTGCAGGAGGCTATTTTCAGATACTGCTGTGCAACGCTTTATTTTTCGTTTTCGCTGATGACTCTGGGAACTATGGCACTCTTTTTTTCCACGATTTTCAACCGCACAAGTTCCGGAACTCTGGCTGTCGTCACCATTTACTTTGTGTCTTATGTCGCCGCCGCTCTCCCCTTTGCAGGAAAAATCCGCCCCTGGCTGATATCTGAAGTAATGAACAACGCCTTTCTCTTCTGGATGACACCTCTGCCGATGGGAAAATTATACAGCAATTTAACCGTTCTTGCCATGTATATCGCAGGTTTTCTTCTGGCGGCAATTGTTTCATTCAATTACAAAGATATCCGTTGATTTTCACCGGTATTCCGCAGAGAATACCGGGTACAGATTATAAACATTAAAAAATTACTTTTTTGCAATCTTTTTATTTGTAATCGTTCTTCTACCGTGCTATTTTATTGACGAACAAAAAACATTGAAATAAAAGGATTGTTATCATGAAAAAAAGTATTCTGTTGGGATTTTTCTGTTTTCTCGTCGGCGCACTGACTGTCGGCGTATGTCTGACAATGAATTTCAAACAGCTTGAAAACAAAACCGTTTCCGCCGTTCCTCAAAAAAAAGAGTGTCCGGGAAAGCAAAAGAAAATCATTACCGGTTACGGCTATTTCCGCGGACGAAGCCGTACAACGCTTTACAATAAATACGGTGCTTTCATTAAAAAAGTTAATATTTATTCAGATAAACCGGTAAAAGCGGGGGATTGTATTCTGGAATATGATGATTTTGATCTCCGCAAAAAAATCGTTTCCCAGCAGAGCAGTATCGCCAACACCGAAAAAGATCTTGCCGAAGCAAAAATCCAGCTCGAGTTGACCCGTCTGGATCCCCTTCCCTCCGAATACCGCAATATCAACTGGAAAATCAAACGTGCCAAAGAACTGCTTGACAAAACCGAAAACGAATGGCGCACCTACAACCGCCTGTTCAAAAGCAAAAGCGTTTCAGAACTGGATTTGAGAAGCAAAAAACAGGCCTATCTGGATGCGCTGGCAGCGTATGAAATCACCATCCACGATCAGGAAACCGTCAACAGAGGTATGCGTAAACTCAAAATCAAAGCTGCTGAACAGAAAGTCTCAACTCTTGAAACCAAACTTGAAGGACTTAAAAAAGATCTTGCCGTCCTTGAAGAAGAACGCAAATTCTACAAGATCGTTACACCTTACGATGGCGTAATCGTTACGAATTCCGATACTGTTCATATTTGGGACAATGCCGGAACTGCGGCGGCAGTCATCCACAAAGTGCATCGCGGATATTATCTTTATACCTATTTTGAAGAACAGGATATTATCCATATTCCCGACGGCACCAAAGCTCGCTTTTTCAGTACCGACACCGGCAATTGGTATGATGCTGAAAGTTTTGAAGTTTCCCGCAGCCGTTCTGCGACCGGTGAAAAAGTTTATCACCTGGTCAAGTTCAAAGTTCTTGCTCAGGATGTCAAGGGAATCACGCTTGACAGCAATGTTATTGTCAAAGTGACTGTGAAGTAAAAATAAAGTCTTGTCTTAATTCAGTCCGGCAGGATTCCTGCCGGACTGTTTTTTTGAGTGTCCGGAGAGAGGTTTACTGCGTATTCCAGAAGCCCGGCAGATGCCGTGAACGGTATTCATTCGGTGTCATACTGCAATAACGCCGGAACTGTCTGCGGAAATAGGCTAAATCGTTGAAACCGCACCTCTTGGCAGTCTCCTTGATTGACAGACTGCCGCATGCCAGCAGCCATTTTGCGCGGGCAATGCGCCGTTTATTGAGTTCCTCCGTCAGCGTAATCCCGAATGCCTTACGGTACAGTCTGCTCAAATACTGCGGATTACAGTGCAGTTCATCGGCAATGCTTTCAAGAGAAAGCTGTTCATTGAAGTGCGTTCCGATATATTTCTGTGCGGCAATCGCAAGCGGCGTGGCAAGTTCAACTTTTAATTGTTCCTGTGACGGACGGTGCATTTCCTGCACCATCAGCAGAAAGAGCAGTTCCATGATTTTTTTATCCGGATCCAAACGGTTCTGTTCATTCAGAAACGACTGCATATGCACTGAAAAATTTGCCGGTTCACGCAATATTCCATGCTGCGGCAATTTGCCGATAACCGTACCGTCATCCCTGAAATGCAGCCAGAAAAATGAGAGATTTGCCGGATAAGGCGCAAGTCCCCCATGCTGTTTTCCGCGTTGAAGCAGCAGCCACTCCCCCGCACGAACCCGGAACTTGCTGTCCTCTTCAAACATTTCAAGTTCCCCCTGCAAGACCACGATCAATTCATCCCAGTCATGCACCCGGGTAATATGCCGTCCCTCTCCGGCAAATATGAATTTTCCTGCAAGTTGTGTAACAATCATATACAGTTTTGTCTCCTTCATCTGTAATATAATCCCCCCGTTCTGCATTTGCAAATTACTGCCGCGGTGATACATTATAAAAAATGTAATTTTTTTCCTAACTCAAGGTACTCTGATGAACAACTATAAAAGTCCCGGATTTGCCCATATCCGTCTCGCCGATCCCGTCCTCAAAAAACGTCTTGACGTCTGCATAAAATCCACCATCCCCGCTGCCGTCAGCAAAACAATTGAAACCAACCGTATCAACGCCTTTGATATTGAGAATTATCATGGTGAACGTCATATTTACTGGGACTCCGATGTTGCCAAAGTGCTGGAAGGTATCGCCAATGCCCTTGTCCTTCAGCCCAACGAAAAACTCCTCTCCATCCTGACCGAATGGATTGATAAAATCGTCGCCTGTCAGCAGCAAGACGGTTATCTCAACAGTTATTTTTCAGGAGAAAATGCTTCTGACCGTTGGAAAAATCTGCGTTCCTGGCACGAACTTTACTGTGCAGGTCACCTTATGGAAGCCGCTGTTGCCGCCAAAGATCTCCCCGGCGGAAAAAAGCTCCTCGATGCCATGTGCCGTTATGCCGACTACATCTGCGAGACCTTCGGTGTCGGTGAGAATCAACGCCGCGGCTGGCCCGGTCACGAAGAAATTGAACTTGCCCTCATCAGGCTTTACCGGGCAACCGGAAAAAAGCGTTATCTTGAACAGGCTCAATATTTCATCAATGACCGCGGAACTCTCCCCAATGTTTTTCTTGAAGAAGATCCCGGCTTTACCGGTATGTTGATAAATCTTCAGGCTGATAAACCCGTCCGAAAAATGACTGAAGCTTACGGTCACGCTGTCCGCGCGGTTTATCTCTACGCCGGTATGGTCGATCTGGCAAGCGAAACCAACGATTCTGAACTTCTTGCCGTATGCGAAAAGATTTTTGACAACATCCGCACCAAACGCATGTATGTCACCGGCGGTATCGGTTCCAGTTTCAAAGGCGAAACCTTTACCAAAGATTACGATCTTGCCAACGGCAGTTTGATGTACGCCGAAAGCTGCGCCGCCATGGGTCTTGTTCAACTTGCTTACCGTCTCTTCAACTGCACCGGAAAAAATATTTATCTTGATGTCCTTGAAACTGCCCTCTACAACAGCGTTCCCGCAGGAATAAGTCTCGCCGGTGAAGAATTTTTCTACACCAATTATCTGGAAGTTGACTCCAATCTCCAGACTTACAACTACGGTTCCCCCGTCCGCCAGAAGTGGTTCTCCTGCTCCTGCTGTCCCACCAGTTTCTGCCGTTTTCTCACCCAGACCGGAAAGTTCCTCTATTCCGTCTCCGAAGATGAAATTTGTGTCAACATCCCCGCTGCCAACTCCGCAGAGTTTTCCGTCGGAAGTCAATCCGTAAAGCTTCGCATTGAAGGCAATTATCCCTATGATGGAAAAATCCGTATCTTTATTGAGTCGGATGCCCTCTTCTCCCTCCGTCTGCGCATCCCCGGCTGGTGTCGCTCTTATCAGATCAAGTGCGCCGGAACCGTTTACGCCAATCCCGTCATCTCCCGCCAATGGCACGCAGGTGACGTCGTCGAATTTGATCTTGATATGCCCATTGATACCCTTTTCTGCAATCCCAAAGTTACCAACAACTCCGGACGCATTGCCCTCCGCCGCGGTCCCGTTATTTATGCCCTCGAAGAAATTGATCAGTCCGCCCCCGTCAGAGAACTTATTATTGATACGCAAGATCCCATGTCTTTGACAAGTGTTGCCGGTCTCCCCGAAGGTACCCCCGCCATCTCCGGCACCGCCGTCAGAGAATTTTTTGAAGGTGATGATCTCTACTCCGTCTCCGCCCCGCAATATCAACCCATCCCCTTCACCGCCATCCCCTACGCCCTC
>JAZQYS010000065.1:0-5151 GCA_045633645.1 Victivallaceae bacterium
CTGCCTTAAACCACTCGACCATCTCTCCGGTTTAACAAATTACTTTCCGATGCCTTTGAGCATCAGTTCTGTCACGTTCTTTACAAACGCAGCCGTGTCTTTTATCGGACTGCCTTCTGATAAAAGTGCCTGATCCCACAGAACGTTGGCATATTTTTTCAAATCAGGATTTTCTGCATCTCCTGCCATCTCATTCAACGCCGCAATCAACGGATGTTCCGGATTCAGCTCAAGAATGCGTTTGCTTTCAGGGACTGCCTGATTCATCGCACGGAAAAGTCTTTCCATATGCGGCGCCAGGGCACTGCCTTCTGTAATCAAACAGCAGGGACTTTCTGTCAGACGAACCGAAAAACGAACTTCGCTTACTTTGCCTTCAAACTCTTTCTTGAGATATTCAAGAATCGTTCCGTACTTTTCTGCTGCCGCTTTTACCGCTTCTTCGGCACCGTCTATTTCAAGTCCATCTTTCGTGATGGATACAAAATTCTTTTTCGCATACTGGTTCATCGACTGCATGACCCACTCGTCAATCGGATCGGTCATGAACAGCACATCATAGCCCTGCTTGCGGAAATATTCCAGTCCGGGATTGGATTCAACGGATTCACGCTTATCTCCGGTAATGTAATAGATCGCAGGCTGGTTTTCTGGCATGGCACTGACATATTCAGCCAATGTAATCTTTTTATCCGCAGGCGTATTCATTGAACCGTAAAGAACCAGATCCTTGAGTTTCTCTGCATTGGTAAAGTCCGTATGCAGTCCCTCTTTGAGAATCTTTCCGAACTCGGTAAAGAACAAATCGTAATTCTCACGATCGTTTTCAATCAACTTTTTCAGCTCGCCCAGAATCTTGGATGTAATCGTCTTTTCAATCTTGGCGATATGAGGATTATCCTGCAGAATCTCACGGGAGACGTTCAGCGGCAAATCGCCGGAATCAACAACACCGCTCACAAAACGCAGATAATCCGGCAGAAGTGCTTTGCATTCATCGGTGATGAATACACGCTTCACATAAAGCTGAAGTCCTTTTTTCTGAATATCGGGCATCAAAAGATTGAACGGAGCCTCTTTCGGCAGAAACAGCAACGCTTTGAACTCACTGACACCTTCAGCAGAAATATGAATGGGTTTCAGATAATTCGTTCCTGCAAAATTGGAAATATGCGTATAAAAACTCTTGTACTCGTCTTCTGTAATTTCAGACGGTTTACGCAGCCAGATTGCTTTTTGAGAATTGACGGTCTTTTCAGTCACCGTTTCATTCTTATCTTCATCAATCTTGACTTCAGGAACGGTAATCGGATACTCAATATAATCAGAATATTTATGGATAATGCCGGTCAATTTCCAACTTTCAAGATACATCTCGGCATCATCTTTGAGGAACATTTTGATTTCAGTTCCGGGCTCGGTACGGTCACAGGATTCAATTTCAAAAGAACCCTCACCGGTACTGCTCCAACAGACAGCAGGCGCATCACTTCCGGAACGTTTGGTCCGCAGTTCAACCTTGGACGCAACCATAAAGGCGGAATAGAAACCCACACCGAACTGTCCAATCATCTCGGGCATATCAGCGGCACTGGTTCCTTTTTCTTCAAGCATCTTCAAGAAGGCTTTGGTTCCGCTTTTTGCAATGGTTCCGACGTTGTCGATAACTTCCTGCTCAGTCATACCGATACCGTTATCGGTAATGGTAAGAACTTTGGCCTCTTTGTCAATGCCGATGGAAATTTTCCAATCACGGACCTGCGCAGGGTCGGTCAAACTGTCAAAACGAGCCTTATCAATGGCATCGGCGGCGTTGGCAATCAGCTCGCGCAAAAAGATGTCACGGTTGGAATATAATGAATGAATCATTAAATTCAGCAACTGACTGACTTCTGTTTTAAATTCACACGAACGCTTTGCCATGATCTCAAAACCTCCTGACCATTTTTGGCATACTTTTATTGCACTTTCACCAAATATAGCAATATTTTGCAGAAATTTCAAGTCAAAAACAAAAAAATATGTTGCAAAATTTGCATTTGTGTATTATAATTAGTCAATGGTCGGCACCATACAGCGGAAAATCTCCCGTCTGTACGGCAAAAAAGATGTATAATTTTAAATTTTATACTGAAAAAAAACTTATGAGCGAAACAAACATCTCTGAAAACTCCGGACATGCGGACAGCACGATTCCGGAAACTCTGAAGGAAAAGCTTCACCTCTGCGAAGCTCTGTGCAAAGAAATGGAAAACCTTTCTGACCGCCCCGGTATTGATATCCGGACAGAGTGTGAACGATTGCGATGTGATTTTGAAGCCGCTCTTGATCTGCCGCCCGAGTTTGAAGAACTTTTGCGGAAACGTTTTGACGCCGCCGTAAAGGCTCTTGAATTTGCCGCTGTGGAAAATGCCCGCCGCGATGCGGAATTTGCCGCTCTCAAAGCGGATATGAAAGCCTTTGCCGACGCCGGAGAACTTGCAACCTTTAAAGAACTGGAACAAATTGAGAAAAAATGTCAGCGTTTTGTCGCCGCAAATCCCGGATTTGCCGATACCGTCAACGCTGAACTGGCAATTCTCGCGCCCCTGCGTGAACGTCTGGCAGCTGAAGCAGCTCAGGAAAAAGCCGCAACAGAACAGGCGGATAAACTGACAGCTGAACTTACTGCCCTGACTGAAGCAGATGACATTGCTCCGCTGTCGGACAACAAACAGCGGATTGAAGAAGAATATGCCAAAATCGGCAAAGTTCCCGCTGCCGCCGCAAAACGCTATGAAGAGGCACACAAACTTGCCTCCATGAAACTTGCCCGCCATTACGAGACACTGGATTTTGCCCGTTGGGAAAGTTATACGCTCAAGCTTGACTTGTGCAAGAAACTTGAAGAACTTGCCCAGCTGCCCGACAAAGATATGCCCGCCGTTTCAAAACAGCTTCAGGAAATCCGCGAAAAGTGGAAGACCCTCGGCAGTGTTCCCCGTGAAAAAAGCGATGAGATCAATCC
This sequence comes from Victivallaceae bacterium, assembly GCA_045633645.1. Lineage (GTDB taxonomy): Bacteria > Verrucomicrobiota > Lentisphaeria > Victivallales > Victivallaceae > UBA1784. The sequence continues at coordinate 3,008 of JAZQYS010000065.1, forward strand.
CCGTTATCTGGAATTGACCCGCGCTCTTCAGCGCAAAGTGGATGATTTTTATTCCCACCGCCGTCAGGAGCAAAAACAGGCTGCCGCAGAAAAGCAGAAACTCTGCGCCCGTGCTGCGGAACTTGCAGAATCCACCGACTGGGCTGCCGCCGCCAATGAATTCAAAGAAATGCAGAAAACCTGGAAAACCCTTCCCGGTGCCGGAACTGCCGAACATGATCTGTTTGCCAATTTCCGGATTTCTGCCGATAAGTTCTTCAATGCAAGAAGTGCCGTCCTTGCCGAGCGTGACCGCAAATTCAAAGAAGCGTCGGACGCAAAAGAGGTACTTATTGCCGCCGCTGAACAACTGACTCCGGGAGATGTCCGTTCTGCAAAAAATCTCCGTGCGGAATATCAGAAACTTGCTCCTGCCGGACGTGCCGAGCATGACTTGCGCAAACGCTTTGATGCGGCAATGAATAACTTTTTCGCTTCTCTCAAAGATGATTTTTCCCAGAAAGAAATCCGCGCAAACGAACTGCTTCAGGAAATGGAACAGCTTTGTCTTGATCCGCTGAATTCCGTTGCCCGTGTGCAGGAAATCCGCGAAGAGTTCCACAAACTCTCATGCCGTGCAACGATTTCAAAAGAACGTTCTGTTCTTGAAAAATTCAGCAAGGCCCTTGATGCTGCCCGCAAGCAGGAAAAGGAATCTTTGTTTGACAAGCTCAAACCGTTGGCTCTGCAAGTTGCCGCAGCTTATGCTGACACAGAATCCCCCCTGCCCGATGAGGCTGTTCTGGAAAAATTCCCCCGTTTGAAAACGGCGGCAAAATTGATTGCTTCTCTCCGTGAGGGAGACGCTTCCTGTGCCGAAAAACTTGAAAAACAGATTTCTTCTGCAAGAACGGAACATGAACGTATCCTGTCTGCTCTTGAAGAATTTTCTTCTGACAAGCAGCAGGAACCCCTGTCGCTTGCAGCTGAACTTGAAGCGGCAATCCTCGGCAATTTCGCCTCCGCACAGGCGGCTGAACGCAAAAAGAAAACGGCTGATCCCAAACAGCTCAAACAGGAGTTTCTCAATGCCGGACTGCTTCCGGTTGAAGAACTTGAAGAATCATTCAAGCGGTTTGATGCGGCTTTTGCTGCCGCTGCCGCAAAATAAATACAACAAAATAATAAAAAGATTAAAGAGGTATACTTATGAATAAGGTAAGAGTTGCTATTTTCGGTGCAAGCGGTTATGCAGGAGAAGAACTGCTGCGTATTCTGCTCCGTCACCCCAACGCCGAAATCGTGGCGATCACTTCACGCAAAAATGCGGGCGAACCTGTGGAAACTGTTTTCCCCCGTTTCACCGGTTCCGGACTTAAATTTGTTGCTCCCGACACCGCTGAAATTGCAAAGAACTGCGATGCCGCCATTCTGGCTCTGCCGCACGGACTTGCCACAGAGTTTGCCATTCCTCTGCTCCAGGCTGGCGTGAAAGTCTTTGATATTTCTGCGGACTTCCGTCTCAAGAGCGAAGCAAAATACAAAGAGTATTACAAAGCCGATCACCCGGCTCCGGAACTGCTCAAAACCGCCGTTTACGGTCTGCCGGAACGTTATCGTGAACAGCTTAAAACCGCTGTTCTGGTCGCCTGTGCCGGCTGCTACCCCACCAGTTCCATTCTGCCCTCTGCGCCGCTGCTTGCCGCCGGATTGGTCAGTCCGAAGAACGTCATCGTTTCCAGCTGCTCAGGCGTCACCGGCGCCGGAAGAAAAGTTGACCTGCCCTACATCTATCCCGAGTGCAACGAAAGTCTCAAAGCATACGGCGTTGTCGGACATCGTCACCTGCCCGAAATTGAACAGGAAATGGCTTTTGCCGCCGGTATTCCCGAAATGGCAATCAACTTCATTCCCCACCTGGCTCCCATGAACCGCGGTATCAACTCCACCCTGATCATGGATGCCATGCCCGGATGTACCCTTGAAAAAATCACTGAAGTCTATGAGGCAGCCTATGGTAAAGAACAGTTTGTCCGCGTTCTTCCCGCCAAGCGGACCGCCGACACGAAATATGTGTTCATGACCAACTGCTGCGAAATCGGTTACAATTACGATGCCCACACCAACAAGGTCATTGTCACCAGCTGTATCGACAACCTGACCAA
>JAZQYS010000066.1:0-4440 GCA_045633645.1 Victivallaceae bacterium
CTGACGGAACAGAAACCCAATGCCGGGAAAAACAACACGCAGAACCAGAGCGTAATGAAAAAACTCGCTCATTTGCCGGAAAGTATCCTGCATTCCATTCAGGCGGCTATGTGCAACATCTTCTATGTCAATGGCATTTACCTCGGTAAAGGGATTAGAGACATTGTGTACTTCATATTCAAATGCCTTTACAATGGAGCGTTATGTCTGACACCCATATTCTTTGCCGCCATGCTGATACCGGAAACCAAACATCTGGGAGTGAACTTCATCGTCACTTGTATTGGTATGGCATTGATGCCGCTTTGTTTCCTTTTCGGAGATCTCTGCAACATCTGGCTGGCAGAACATATGTGGGCAACTCTGGGACTTGGTTCAGGCGGAACCTTCTGGACTATGGCACGCACCGGACAGGCAATGCTCAATCCCATCGGTACTGTTTTAGGTTATATCGCTTTCGGAATATTTTATGCTCTGCTTGCGGCGATCGTCTATATTGTTCTGCCGTTTCTCTACATGAAACTTTTCCGCAGCGGCACACCCGGTTCTCCGGCTGGATTGATTGCTTCCATGATCGGTAAAGCCGTAAACACTGCCATTGTCGGTGGAGCGATGATCGCAACGGCAGGAGCCGCAGCTCCCGCAGCCGGTACAGCCGGTGCCTCCGGCTCTTCCTCCGGAACGGCGGCACACGCAGCTAAAAATGCGGCAAAAACCGCCATCAATACCGGAAGTTCCGGCAGCAGCAGTTCAGACAATGCCGCTTCTGAAATTGATTCAGTAGCCAATACGCCGCCCGGGAAGTGAGGTTTTGAATGAGAACAAACCATAAAAAACACTCCGGGTATGGGGATTTATCACACACACCCAACAACCCGAATTCCTGTACCCGGAGTTCTTTACGCTCTCCCGGACAAAGTGTCGGTATGGAACAGAAGTGGATCATCTTCTGGAGTCTGCTTCACATTGCTACGCTGGTCTGTTTTGTTCTGGGCATTTACTATACCAAAGAGTATATGCTTATGCCTGACCGGGTCATCATCTGCGATCAGGCGGGCAATCTCTATCGTGGCAAAAGCTGTAATGTCTTGTGTCAGGCAACGGCTGAAGATATTGCCCGAAAATCTGCGATGGCATTTCTCACCCGGAATGGAGAACACAGTAACCAACAGGCATTGGAAGCTCTCTTTGGAAGATCCGCACAAAAATCTCTGCGGATACTGATCGGCAACAGTCAGGAAGAGTTCAAAGAACAATCTATCCGGCAAATCCCGGTCATTGAAACGATTGAAATCGCCGGAACACCTGAAAAAGATCAATGCCTTGCCTTTGTGCGGGGAATGCTTCACAGAAATGGTATTTATATGAAAATGCCGTACTACCAGAAACTTGAGTTTACTCTCGGTTTGCGGTTGATGCGTTCCGGAGGTTTATCTGAATATCCCTTGCGGGTATTGAAAATGGTGTACGATGAAAAATCTATCTACGACAACAAGAAAGGAGAAAATCAATGACTTATAAAAACTGGCACGAGGTGCTGAAATGTGCCTTTATCCTCTATGTGCCGTTGTCATTCCTGACGCCATTATTGATGTATCAGTGGCGGGATAACAACCGGCTCATTGTGATGGATCAGGCAAACAGTTACCACATTACCGGGTATTCATCAGAAGAAGCATTGAAAAAACTCTATGAATACCAGATCAAACAGGCGGTCTTTGCATTTCTCATGCGGAATCCGCAGGGATTTGACAATCCGGAACTGCTTAACGCTATGTTTGTGGGATTTGCCCGGCAGGAGGCTCAAAAACAGTTTGAGTCCGAAGCGGCACAGTTCAAACAGTACAAGATGCACCAGAAACCGGAAATCCTCAACATCCGTATTCTCCGGGCTGACCGCAGACGTTCTTTTGCCCGTATCAACGGACAGTTGATCCGCTATTACATCACGCAGGAGAATATGCCCCGGACTTTCAGTGCCGACTTTGAACTGAATGTGGAACTTGCCGCCAATAACAATATGGCGACCAATAACCGTTATCCCTTTGTGGTAAGCAACTTGAAATATACTCAACATGAACACAAGGAGAACTCCAAATGAAATTATCCAAATTTTTCATCCCGCTTATTCTCTGTCAGATGGCAGCGTTTCCGCTGTTTGCTTCAGAGCCGACAGCAGAAGAGATCCGCTTGCAGAACCAGTACATTGAATACCGTTTGGCACAGGGTGAAATTTACAAGGTCTATGTGAAAATGACCGACGGCGTAACCACCGTTCAGTTTCCTTCAAAAATCAGCGAAATTGCCGGAAAGAATATCAGTATTGACGGCAAAGGGACCGATTTTCAAATTGCGGTTCAGCCGGATTCCTATTATTTCAGTGTATCAGCGTTGAAACCGGGAGCGACCGGAACTTTGACCGTTACCTATAACCGTCAGCTTTATATCCTTTATCTGATCCAGTCCGATAAAGAGGCTTACGCATCAGTAGTTTTCGGTAAAACTGCCAACCGGAAGAACTTTACGGATAATGTTGTAACCAAAACTCCGAAAGTAACTCCCGCACGGCTGGTTTCTCTGATTGATATGGCAAAACGCTATGAAGTATTGAAAGAAACTTATCCGGAAAGTGTTGCCGGAGTGGAACGGGCTCTTTTCAAGAACCGTTACCGGTGCGGCAAGTATGACATCCATCTGGATGAAGCAGTCCGTTTTGAAGAGGAAGATACGGTGATTTTTAAACTGCGTCTGGTCAATCTGACCACCGAAGAGATCGCTTATGACAAACATTCCTTTTCTGCTCATGCCGGAGACGGTATATATTATATGAGTGTTTCCGACGCCTCCGGAATTATGCCGCCAAAGAGTCAGACTTATGCCTGGTTCGGCATTACCTCCACTCCGCGGGGCGGCAGAAATAATCTCAAAGCGGACAATGATTGGTTGATCGCTTTGACTACCCGTGAAATGCACACCTCTCAAATTCAGTCAGTCAAGGATGAGATCAAAGAAAAGGAACGCAAAGCAGAACAGGCGGCTCTTCAGAAAGCAAAGGAACTGAAACTTGCCGAAGAAAAGATCGCCGACACCGAAAAACTTGCTGCGGAAGTCAAAAAACAGCAGGAAGAACTTTTGCGTGCCAAAAAGGAATTTGAAAAGTCCGTTGTTGAACTCCAGAAAAAACTGGATGCTGAAAAGAGTGCCGTTGCCAAAAATAAAAGTGAAGCGGATAAACTTTTGAAAGATGCCGAGGCTAAAGTCAAGGCCGCCAAAGAGTACGAAGAAAAAGTCAAAGCCAAAGCTCAAGCCGCTGAAAAAGCGACTCTCGCTTCTGCCGCCGTTAAAAAAGCTCAAACCGCTATAAAATCCATGCAGCAGCAGACTGCAAAAGCGGTAAAGGAGATTCAGGAAAGAACAGCACCGAAGGTCAAGTCGGCTGTTCCTGAAAAGAAAGCTCCTGCACCAGTTCTCCCAAAAGAGGAGAAGTAAGCTATGACCGGAACAGAACTTGTCAATATCTTGAAATCTCCCACATCGAAAATCATCTTTTTCGGTGTCCTGCTTATCGGCGGAGCTTTGGTGTTGATTCCGATGCTGAACCGGGATGAAGATCCCTCTGCTATTCAGGAAAATACGGAACTCAAACAGGAAGAAAAAGCTCCCATTGAGATCGGCAGCGGTATCCCGCAATTCAAAGCAGACCGGGAAAGTGAAAAAGGTGTAACGCCGCCACCGGCAGTCATTTCCCGTAACGGCGAAAAAAAGATTATTCCCAATAAAACGGTTGGAACAAAAAGACCTGCCGTATCCGGTCAATCCCGGAGAGAGCGGAATTTATCCAATCTTTTTGACAACCGTAAGAGCAGCGGAAACGGCAGAACTTCCGGCAACGCACAAGGGAGAATTTTCTCTTTGAGTGCCGGAAACAAAAGTGCTTCATCCGGCAAGAAAGATGAGGCGTTCCTTTCGGAACGTTATGCTCCCTTCGGGCGTTTACTGGACTGCAAGCTGGTAAATACTCTGGAAAGCAATGTGGATGGAACTCCTTTGATTGCCATTGTCATACAGGACTTGTGGTGGACAAATGCCAAAGGTGAACGCAAACTGATCATTCCTGCCGGGACGGAAGTTCACGGCAAAATGGGTAAATGCGTCCGTAACCGGATGATGAGTTCCGGCAACTTCGTGCTGGTCTGGCAGATCACCTCTGATCAGGTAGGTTTGGAGTTACAGTTACAGGGGCGTATTCTGGAGAAATCCAATCAGGCTGGCGACAAAAGCAAGGCCACTATTACCGATATGGCGGCAGGCATTCCCGGAAGGGTGATGAACAACAACAATCTCAACGAGATGCTGCAATACACGATGGCTTTTACCCAGGGGCTTGCCGCGGGATTTCAGACCAAGACCACCTATGATAACGGAAGTACCATCGTTTCC
>JAZQYS010000067.1:0-2503 GCA_045633645.1 Victivallaceae bacterium
AAAGTTTATTGTCCATTTGGTCCATCAGGTCCACATGGTCCATCAAAACGCCTGTCTGTTTCAAATTTTTGCCGTGAAGTCAATCTTCGAACCTACCTTGGATGCGTTGGTTGGCGCGTTCTTCTTTTCTGACTGAATACAAGCGCTCTGTAAAACCCCCGGCTTGAGTGAAGTCCTGAGCAAGACGGCTTAATTGTTTTTCAAGCAAACTTATTGCCACACGAATCAAAATTAAGATCGCATTGGCGGCAATTTCCCTGGTACGGCTTTCTCCGCAAGTGTTTTTCAAGATCTCTGCCTGAAGATTGATCCAATTCCGAACCTCATCTGCATTTTGACAGCGCCGGGCAATTAAATTTTCCGCTTGCGGATCATCACAAGCCCACTGCAAAAGTTGATTTTGACGTAAAAAATCTTCGTAATCAAGTTTGAGTTCTTCCAGAGAAGCCCGGGCAACATTGGTTAATTTGAGTTCTGTTTTTTTGCTGGTTCCTGAAGCAAGACTGCCTTCGGCTATATTTTGCACACCGGAACGGGCAGCCTGGATCATCTGATCTTTTGTCCGGCTTTTGCTGTCAATGTAATGATCTGTAAAAATCACAGTCAAATCATAAACCAGACGGGCAATTTGAAAACTTTTCAGCTTTTTGTATCCGCCGTGAGCAAAAATGAGGTCACCCATAGTTATATTTATCCGATGCAAGATTTTTAAACTGTTTCTCTGTAACTTACACCGTTAAAGCAATTTCTGCAAGCGCAATGGGAAAAAAAGACTTTATTGCTGCAAAGTTTATTGTCCATTTGGTCCATCAGGTCCACATGGTCCATCAAAAGGTAAGTCTGTTTCAAACTTTTTCTTGAAAAATCAGATGGTTGGTGCTATATTAATAAAATCAACGGTCCGTTCAGGTCGGGGTGCTCCATTTGTCCGGGGTCCGGCTGGCGGATACGAAACATCATTATTTATAAGGAGATTGTATTATGGACAAAGCACAGCGCAGCGAAATCATCGCAAAGTTCGGCCGTAAACCCGGAGACACCGGCAGCCCCGAAGTTCAGATCGCCCTCTTGAGCGGACGTATCCTCGAGCTGACCGAGCACCTCAAAGCCAACCCCAAAGATCACAGCACCCGTCGCGGTCTGCTGGCTATGGTTGCCCTCCGCAAAAAACTGCTGGCTTACCTGTTGACTGAAAATCGCGCAAAATACATGGAAATTACTGACGCTCTCAACATCCGTCGCGCCAAGTAATTTTTGCTCCGCGAAAGCAAGGAACTCCGGAAATTTTTCCGGAGTTTTTTTATATAACCGTTTGCCCCTGTTTCGGAGAAAGTATATGTTAAAGAGTGAACTTGATACCCCGGCTCTGATCCTTGATCTGGATAAATTTGAAGAAAACTTGATTAAAATGCGCGATTTTGCGGCCCAATACGGCAAAAAATTGCGTCCTCATGCCAAAACGCACAAGTGTCCTGAAATTGCAAAAAGACAGATGTCTTTCGGAAACTGCGCCGGAATATGTGCCGCAAAACTCTCTGAAGCTGAAGCTCTCGCCGACGCAGGAATTCAGGATATTTTAATCACTTCTCCCGTTGTTGCCCCGCAGAAAATTGCCCGCCTGACGGATCTCAATGACAAAATTTCAAATCTGCAGATTACAGTTGACTCCAAATATCAGGTTGAAATGCTCGTTTCCGCTTTCCGCAACAAAAAGCCGCTGCACGTACTGATCGATGTTGACCCCGAAATGGGCAGAACCGGCGTTCCCTTTGAAAAAGCAGTTGAATTCGGCGAATTTATCGGAACTTTTCCTGAACTTATCCTTGACGGCGTTCAGTGCTATGCCGGACATCTTCAGCATATTGTTTCAGGAACAGAACGCAACGCTCAAAGTACCCGCTTAATGCAGCAGGGCGCAGCCGTTTTCCGGCAGCTTGCGGCAAAATTTCCCTCCTGCACAGTCTATACCGGTACGGGAACAGGTACCTCCGCCGCCGATGTTCTTATTCCTGAACTTACCGATATTCAGGTCGGCTCCTACTGCATGATGGACAGCGAATATCTCGCCGTTGAACACACCGGTCCCGCTTACGCTCCCGCCCTTACCATGCTGTCAAGCGTTATCAGTGCCAATCATTCCGGACACGCCACCATCGACGCCGGTACCAAAGCCGTTTATGTCACCCCGGGTGCCCCCGCTCAGGTGATCAAAAATAATTCCCCCGTTAAAGAAATTGTCTACTCCTGGGATTTCGGCGACGAACACGGACATCTGACTTTCCCGGAAAATATCTCTTTCACCCCCGGTGAAACAGTAGAATTGATCGTTTCCCACTGCGACCCCACCGTCAATTTGTTCGATCATCTTAATATCGTCCAAAACAACGAAGTCATCGCCCGCTGGCCCATCACCCTCCGCGGCTGCTGCCGCTGAGTTTTGTTTTTGATAAAGAGAGATGGTTCCCGGGGGGAGGCGAAAAACTTTTTTTCACGGGAAAAAAAA
>JAZQYS010000068.1:0-12659 GCA_045633645.1 Victivallaceae bacterium
GCACCCGAACCCGATCATCGCAAGAAACTGCGAAATCCAGACAACATACAAATTTCTCCGCCAATGTGTATACATCGTATCCATAATCTCTATAAAAACCTCTATTTTTACATAATACTCACAAATATTTTACGGGGTCGAGTTTCCCCAACCCCGTAAATAAAACTGTTACAACTTTTTTACCGGTTCTTTTGCTGAAATCCGGCATCAATTTCCTAAATATTTAATGTTTGACAGCTGAAAACGGGTAGAACCATCTGAATCAGTGTGTTCTTTTATTGTTACCAAAGCACGCAACTCACTGGTGATCTCATCCCAATAGATGAAATTAACTTTGCCATCAGAATCTGTGAATCGACCAAACTTAAAACTTTTGTCATCGTCATCTGCTGAAATCTTTAAAGCAGGCAGATCTATATTTGGTTCAAGAGTCTTCCCCGGCACAGTCACATCACCTCGGGCAACTTTTTTACCGTTTTTCTTGTAAAATTCTTTGACAACAACTGTCTCCTGATCAACCTTTATCGGTTTGATTGTCTGAACAACAACAATGGCGTTGATACTGGTTTGAGGTGTTGAACCGACAGTAATCAAATTCGCTGTTTTACCGATAATTTCCTCTTGTTGAGCATCAGATTTATTAGCCCAATTATCATATGTCACCAAGCCGAAACCACAGGCAAGAGTTCGAGGATATTTATCAATACCAGTTGCTGCAGGATCATAGGGTCCTTCAATAAAATCCGCACGGGAGATGTATTTTTCTTCGTTTCTACCATTGGGAATAACCGAAGCGATTTCGCCATCCTGGGGAGTCGAGGAATCTTTAGTTTTGTTGGTTAAAAACTCAGCTACACGATTTAAATCGTCTGCACCCCAATTAGAAAACCGTGTACCGGTAGACCCGATTTTAGTAGAATCATATAAATCACCGACCTGTTGTCCGATAGAAATATTATAAAACAAAGCTTTTGCAATATTTTTATTCCAATTGGCAGGCAAATTATAGCTGGCTGGATCTTCAAATAACATATTAACATCGAGTTTTCCGGAGGACTTCATATCTTCTGTCAGTTTAACCTGATCAAGAAGAACAGCATCTCCATCAACGTAGGCGGTCGTTGTACTTGCACCATCTGTTTTGTCCTTGAAGTCAGTCAAATTAATTCGCCGGGGAGTTCCGCCATTTGAAACCACAGCACGTTTTAAATTGATTGTCTGCCAAGCTGCCGCACGGTGAATGACACCCAACTCCCATAAGCTCTGCATAGGCGCATTACGGATAAATGCCGTAGAAAGGTGTTTTTCGTCAGTCACTAAACTACCATGCTCTCCGAGCCATGCAGGATCAGTCGCATTTTCCTTATCGTAATCAACGCCCGCAGTACCTTTGATTTTGTTGCCGTCAACTAAGTCGTAGGCATCATCAACATCAACAGAGGTGTCAAATGGCAGGTTGGGATTGGAACAACTGTTGACTTTTCCGGCAAAGGCAATTTTAGTGTTATTTTCTTTTGATTCAATAATAATAGAGCCGACCTCGTTATCACCTTTAATGGAACTATCATTTTTTCCCAGCCTTGCCTGAAGTTTTGGAACGCACTTCCAGTCGCTGGCATCAGCCTTGAACGACTCGCCTTTCTGACTTTTGGTGAAGTTGAGATTCTGACGGGGATCACGGACCTCCATACCCGAAAGATAAAACGTATCCCAATCTTTGGGAGTTATCGCCGTTATCGGTTGATTTGTTTTGTCAAGTTCAAAAACAATGTCATCAGGGGAACCAACGGCAGCTACAATCTCTGATGCCGGACCTTTGACAAAGTCTACGCCGGGCTTAGTTCCGGTCGTTGAAAACAAACCGACAGCTGCCAGTCCCAAAGTTACTTTTTTTACTGTAACTTTATAAGAAACCAACTCTCTGTTTTTGATGACTTTATTCTTGTTATCCGCAGTCATTTTGGCTTTGAGATCCGCCTCCTCTATTTCGAACTTCGCAGAAATTTTTGCATCGTTCAATTCATTAACAGCAACCCCATAACCATTAGTGAATACAATTTTATCAGTACCATTGACATCTTTGCTGGTTTCGGAAGAAAAATTGCCTTCTTTAAGAAGTTCGTTTTTTTCAGGTTCTTCATCCTTTTTGGGCAGTTTAGCAATCACACCTTCCACAGTCAAAGGCTCAGGATCATCTTCAAAAGTTACTTTGACCTTTGCGGTAACATCAATTTCGTAAGTCAATTTATTGAACCAACTCTTAACGTTGTAATCGCTGGTTGCACCTCCATAAATATCAATCAACTCCGTATAGAACTTCGGTGTTAAATCAAAAGTAATTGAACTCTTCGGATCTGAACCGAATGAGGATTTAAAATTTTCCAGTTTCACGCCCAGCACAAACTCATTGATATAAGGTGTTTTTTCATTGCCGGTGTACTGGGGGAGTTTGGACTGATCATCCGTCCAATGCCACTCCGCAGCCGGAACATTGCTTGTCGGAATGGAGTCTTCGTCGCAATAGTCATTCAAGTTTGCGGCAATCTGACGGCGACGTTTTTCTATGTCACCGAAACTGCCTGGATCTTTGGCGATCTGTGCTAAATATGGGATGCCAGTCTTGGGGGATGTTTTCATTTCAATCCATGGTTCAGCAGGACCCAACAACTCTTTGACGACATCTTCACTGTTTTTTTTATCAGCATTATTAAAACGGCTGTACCATTTATCTCCTGAAGTAACAGAACGATCACTTAAATTAAATCTGAAAAACGGCTCAGCGTTTTCCATTTTCGTGTTATTATCTCCGGCAACAAGAAACACTTCACGATAGGCATTTTTTGACTCATTAAACCAATGTTTGAACCAATTAATCTGCTGCTCTCTTTTTTCCGCGTCAGTCTGTGCAATAATGTTCTGAAACATCAAACCTGCAAAAAACTTCTCAAAACTTTCAACAGCACGAAACGGCTCATTTTGAGAATAACCTTCGCCATTGTAAATATCACCGGGAAACTGCGCTTTATAATACGGATTGCTAGGTTCTTCAGAACCATCATACTTCCATTCCAATCTAAATGGAGCATCTCCAGTCGCAAAAGCTTTCCCAATGTTAAATTCTCTGATGTCTTTTCCAATACGGACATTCCAGGGATACTGCACAGAAGACGTGCCGGGTTTTCCCAAATTAGTACTATCCGTCTTATCATGATTATAAATACCAAGTAAAACCTGATCAAGACTCATACTGGATCTGCCGACAGGCAAAACCTGATATGCCATACGACCGATAACATAACCGTCTTTATCTTTAATGTAAATCCAATTCGCATTGCTTTTGCTGCCGTCGTATTCAGGCAATCCTTCGCCGCTTGCCGTTGATAATTTAGAGTTTTCCAATTTATTAGCAGGAGAATAGCCGGAATATCCATCCAGTTGATCCCATGTTGTGTTGGAGGCACCTTTTTTTCCTGCAACAGCGGTACTGTATATGGTGGAATAATCATTCGCCCCGCCGGGAGCCTGCTGCATAATTCCCATCAAAGAAATCATAATCCGGTTTACGGCAGAATCCATCAAAATCTGAGCCTGATTTTTGGCACCGATATTAACTGCGGTCTTTTGTGCAGTCAGGGAGTTTGTTACAAAAGCAACGCCTAAAACAGACATCAAAGTCAAAAGCCCCAATGCAAATATCAGCGCTACGCCGTTTTCATGTGTTGTGTTGATATTTTTCATCGTATATACATCCTATGTCCAAACCAAACTGTTCTGCGAAATGTAAATTCATTAGAAATCCGGAAATCATTGTCAAAACTCTTACTTGCCCAATCATTAACAACAGCCTCACTGGGCATCAATGACAACTCTATTTCAATTCCTACCAGAGTCTTCCCCGCTGCTGCAAGGTAAATGCCTGTGTAGTCATCGGTTCCTGTATCTTTTTTTATGTCAGATCCCTCAAGATAAATCGGGATAAATTTCAATCCTGTCACATTACGCAAAATAGGTTTGACACGCCTTTCACTTTCACGCCTTTTCTGGTCATCGAAAGAAACTCTGACCGCTTCCTTTTGAAGTTTGAACCCTGAATGGTTCGTCATCAGATCATACAGAAAATTTTGAACCTTGTTGCTCCCAGAAAGAGTACCATCATGCTCCTTTTCAAATTTACTATCATCTTTAACCAACGGAGCCAAGTCATTACAGGAAGAGAAATCAAGACCTTCAGCATCGCACAAAACTTTAAGATACAAAACATTGTTTTTTCCGGTATTATCCGGATCATCGCCACGCTGAAAACTTAAAAAACGAATCGCACCGCCGGACAAAAGACTTCCTCCCGGCAATTCACTGATAAAGAAAATCCGATCATTGGAACCGCTGTTAGCCGGTGCTGCAGAATCACGTTTTATCAAAAAAGGAGTTTGATTTTCCGGTGGGACAGGTGTTCCTCCCCCTGCAGCCCAAACAGGTTCTTTTCTGTTTAAATAAGTCGTTTGCAAAAGATTTGCCATCAAATCAAGAGCAATAGAGGCATCGGCATAAACAGAAGCTCTTTTTTCGTTGGCAGTCCAAAGCGTTCTTGCTCCGGAAAAAAATTGCAGCATCAAGGTTAACAAAATGCTGAAAACAGCCATTGCGACCAATATTTCAGCCAAAGTAAACTTGTATTTTACTGTTTTCACTTTTAACCTCTCTTATCAAGCAGATGGCACTATTTTGAAATAGGGATTGTAAACATCTATACGGAAAGTACGAACTTCGTCACGCCAGGATATCTCAACTAAAACAGATTGAGCAAACTTCTCCAAATCCAAGCCGGGTTCCGTCTCTCCGGATTTACTCAATTGAGATTGTAATCGCATACTGCCATCTTCAACAAAAGGGATATAAACGGGGCTTGCAGTGTCAGTTCCGCTCTCTTTTAAATCACTGTTTGCCAACCATATTTTAACTTCTGCGGAGAAAATTTCCTCTCCGTCTCTCCCCAATCGGGTGAATTTGTAATCCCCCGGAGTCCCTGAGCCTATCAACCCTGAATACTCTGTATTGGAGCCTACTTTTACCTCTTCTGTAATCGACAACTTTGTTTTATACGAATTACTGCTATTGGGACGATCAGATGGAAAAATATTAGAGGGCTCACTATTCCAAGAAGAAGCCCAGGACTTGATAAACTCCGACTTAACAAAAGCAGTTACGGTTTCTACGGCATCGCTGTAACAGTTTTCTTCCATTGCCGCGCGAGTTGCGTTAATACCAATCGGAAACAATACGAGGATGGAAGAAATACCAATGGCAATAACGGCTGTCGCCAAAGCAATTTCAACCATATTGAAGTTGTATTTAATTCGCATAATCCATATACTCCACTTTACCGCTGAGCTTATTCAACCGCAATTGGATACAGTTGGCAACTTCAGCAGAGGTGATGTAAAAGTAAATTTCAACATCTTTGTTATCTTTATGAAGAATAACATTGCCGTAGGGTGAAAAAACAATTGCACGGCAATTTATTGTACTGCCGGAATTTTCCTCATCATAAGATACGCCTTTGGCAGTTAAAAGACACTTACCGTCTTCTTTAAAACTTTCAGCAAATTTATCCAAAAGATTTGTTTCAGTAAGTTCTTTTTTACGGAGATTGCTGACAGCGGTTAAAAAAGCATTGTTATCGGGACTTGTTTTATTCTCCCAATCATTTCCGGAAACCCAGCCATCAAATTTTGCATCATAACCTTCCAATGTCACAAAACCGATTCTGAAACCTCCACGCTGAAAATTATAAAGTTTGTGAGTATCTGGAAGTGCATCAGGCAATAACAGCGCCACATATCTTCTGTTGGAAACGGCGAGGGCTCTTGCGCGCTCCATGCCGAGTTTCAGTCCGGAGGCGTGCTGTTCGACCGCGTTGCTCTGGGTCATGCGCGTAAATGCCGGTCCAAGCAAGGCGAACAACAAGCCCGCTATGCCGACGACAACCAGCATCTCTATCAAGGTGAAGCGTTGTATGTATCTTGTTTTTTTCATTTTTTATGCTCAAAAGTATTCAAAAATCCCTTTTACCCACCTTACTATAAAACACATAAAATACTTTTTCAAGCAAAAAATGAAAAAAATTACTGTTTTATACACGAATATAATGTTTCTATGCCTTTTTCAGCACAAATTACAGAAGAATTTTCTTCAATTCCTCCTCAAGACGGAGCAAGGGCAAACCGATGATGTTATTCAATTCTCCGGTAAAATCCGATATAATCATATCGCCGCTCTCCTGGATGGCGTAGGCACCGGCTTTATCCAGGACATGAACCTTGCGGATATATTCTTCTATTACTTCAAAAGTAAGCGTTTTAAAAGTTACTTCAGAAATTTCACTCCATTGACGGAGAAAAGGCTTATTCCCCGCCCTTGTCAGCGCAATACCCGTTATCACCTGATGCGTTTTACCCGAAAACAACGCAAGTATACGGCGCGCATCTTCCAGATCACGCGGCTTGCCAATCAACTGATTTTCAAAAACAATTGCTGTATCCGCCCCCAATACAACGGCGTCAGGATACAACTCCGACACCGCCTGCGCTTTTAAACAGGCGTTTTTCTGCGGCAATAAAGAAACGGAACAGGCGTCTTCAGCCTGTTCCAGTTCTTCAACTTTGGCACTTCTGATTTCAAAGGGTATCCCCAATGCGCCCAGAAGTTCACGTCTGCGCGGCGACTCAGAGGCCAGAATCAACATTTTTCGGCTCCGTGACAACAAATTCTGAAGAGCCTTCCTCTTCGTCTTCGTCATCTTTCATACGTTCAATGCAGATACTGATTCCGGTCATCGTATCAATTCCGAAAAGTTTGTTCATAACTTCCTGGATACGGGCTTTCATTTCCTGCGTGATCTCAGGCAGACCGACGCCGTCATTGGAAAACAGGCAGTACAGTTTCAGAGAATATTTTTTTCCGCGGCGGTACAAAACCAGTTTCCGCACACTCATCTGAGTAAATTTCGCCAGTTCCGCACGGACGACCGATTCAATCGCCTTACGGGTCACAACCAAATCACCGTCTGCCGACGGAACCAGAACTTTATTACAACGCCGGGTACGGAAAATAAAGAAAAACAAAATCCGCACCGCCAGAAGCAAAAGAAGCAGCAGCACAACCACTGCCAACGCTGAAATAAATCCGCAGTTGAAATCACTCTGCAAAACTTTATCAACCGTTTCAGGCTTGATGTTGAAAAATTTGAGAAATTCCGGACAGGCAAAAAACTCCATCGTTTTCTGCACCGCTCCGGAAGCAACATTCGCAGTCGGACACGCCATAATCAAAGTCCCCGTTTGAATTTACGTTTGTTCATTTAAAGAAAGGGGAGTTTTACACTCCCCCCTCTTGTGAATATCATTTGTTTTTTCAGTTGATCGGCATCGTTTCAACAGAAGAAGCTTCAATTTCATCATCTTCTGTTTCAACAACAGGCTCTTCAATTTCCTGAATCACGACGTTGACACGGGTGACGGTCATGCCGGTCGTTTCTTCAACCGTTCCGATAACGGCTTTCTGAACGCGCTCGGCAACATCGGGAATACGGAAACCGAAAACCAGATTCAACTTGATCTCAATGCCGACTCTGCCGTCTTCACCGAGTTCAACGGTGATGGCACGGGACTGCATTCTGCGGCTGCCGACCAGATTGGCAATATCATCAACCAAGGCACTGCCGGCAAGACGGGAGACACCTTCCTGCTCCAGAGCCGCCTGACGGACAAGGGAGGCCACCACGTTTTCGTGAATTTTGATATCGCCCATTTCGGATCCTTCAAGCAAAGCGGTGTTCTGCGGGACGTCCTGTTCGGGTTTTCTTGATTCATTAGCAGTTTTCATGTTATTCCTCCTTTTTGGGTTGGCTGTTGTTACGCTCCATCATCATCCTTTCGACAAATCCGGTATCGTATTTTCCTTCAACGAAACTTTTGTTGTTAAGCACAAGTTTCTGGAACGGCAGGGTCGTTTTCACGCCCTGAACAATCACTTCATCAATGGCACGGCGGCAGCAGGCAATCGCCTCTTCGCGCGTTTTGCCGAACACAATCAGCTTGCCCAGCAGACTGTCGTAATACGGCGGAATGGAGTAGCCGGAATAAACGTGCGTATCCAGACGCACCCCCGGTCCGCCCGCCGGAACAAACAGTTCAACTTTGCCCGGACTCGGTGAAAATCCGTTGAACGGGTCTTCAGCATTGATACGGCACTCAATGGCGTGTCCTTTGACCACGATATCCTTCTGGCGCAAAGAAAGAACCTCGCCCGCGGCAATGCGAATCTGTTCTTTGATGAGATCCACGCCCGTTACGGCTTCGGTCACAGGATGTTCAACCTGAATACGGGTATTCATTTCCATAAAGTAGAAATTGCCTTCCGCATCAAGCAGAAATTCAATCGTTCCGGCACTGGTGTAATTGGCGGCTTTGGCGGCCTTGACAGCAGCCTGTCCGATCTTTTCACGCAGTTTGGAAGAAAGCGCAGGAGACGGAGACTCCTCAATCAATTTCTGATTGCGGCGCTGAACACTGCAATCACGCTCGCCCAGATGAATCACGTTGCCGTGTTCATCCGCAAGAATCTGAACTTCAATGTGCCGGGGATTGACAAGGAACTTCTCAATGTAAAGATCACCGTTGCCGAATGCACTCTCGGCTTCACTCTTGGCGGCATAGTATCCCTGAACCAGACTTGAATCGTTGTGTGCAATACGCATACCGCGTCCGCCGCCGCCGGCGACGGCTTTCACAATCACGGGATATTTCAGTTTGTGGGCAAGTTCAAGAGCTTCTTCTTCACTCTTGAGGATACCGTCACAACCCGGCGTAATCGGCACGCCCGCTTTTTTCATCGTTTCACGGGCAACAGCCTTGTCGCCGAGCGCGCGCATGGCTTCGGGCGTCGGTCCGATGAAAACAATTCCGTGTTTGCGGCAGGCTTCGGCAAAGTAAGCGTTTTCAGCAAGGAATCCGTATCCCGGATGAATGGCATCCACATCGCAGATACCCGCAACAGTCAGCAGTCGTTCAATCGAAAGATAACTCTCTGCCGGACGGGCGGGACCGATGCAGACAGCTTCATCCGCCATCCGTACAGGCAGACTCTCAGCATCGGCTTTGGAATAAACCACGACAGTCTTGATCCCCATCTCGCGGCAGGCGCGGATGATACGGACCGCGATCTCACCGCGGTTGGCTATCATTACTTTATGAAACACGTTATCACCACCGGTATAAAAGGGTTATTCAATAACAAACAGCGGCTGTCCGAATTCAACAGGCTGTCCGTTTTCAACCAGAATTTCTTTGATGACGCCGGACTTTTCAGCCTTGATCTCGTTCATAACTTTCATCGCTTCGATGATGGCGATCACCGTATCAGCGGTCACGCGGTCGCCGACATTGACAAATGCGTCAGAATCGGGACTTGCAGCACGGTAAAAGGTTCCGACCAGAGGAGAATCGATCGTCTTGGCAGGCGCGGCAGCGGCGGGAGCTGCAGGAGCTGCGGGAGCCGCTGCAACGGGAGCAGCAGGAGCCGCTGCGACAGGAGCAGGAGCAACCACCACAGGAGCGGCAACAGTCTTGTCTCCGCGGCGGAGAGAAACGTTGCAGTCTTTGAGTTCGACTTTAAGTTCGCTCAAGTCATACTCTTTCATCATACGTCCGAGGGCTTCGATTTCTTTTATCGTCATCATTTTGTTTTTCTCTTTTTATTTTATTATATTTTCAGATGAAAACTATTTCAAAGAATCCAGGTGATTCACCAGAGCCTGCAATGCCAAACGGTAAGAAAATGCACCGAATCCGGCAATGACTCCCACGCATTTGGCGGCCGTATAAGACTTATGTCTGAAGTCTTCACGTTCCTGAACATTACTCAAATGAACCTCCACCGCCGGCAGAGCAACTGCCGCCAGCGCATCCCGCAGCGCAACCGATGTATGGGTGTACGCAGCAGGATTTATAATAATCCCGTCAACTCCCGCAGCGAGTGAGCCTCCTATCTTATCCACGAGAGCGCCTTCACTGTTGGATTGAAAATCCTCCAGTTCACATCCAAGCTCAACAGCATACCCCCGGAGATCTTCAACGATTTCCGGAAGAGTCTTCACTCCGTATATCCCCGGCTCCCGGACGCCCAGAAGCTGAAGATTCGGACCGTTTATCAGTAAAATCTTTGTCATATATTACAATATAGCATAATTTTGTTGATTTGCCAAATTTTTATGTCATTAACTTTTCAATCTTCCACCGCAGGCAGATGAGTTGTCTTCAATTCCACCTTCGGCTGTATCTCCAGAAGCACATTGGGATCAAATGGCGTATTCAGCACTTTTTCATCCGGAGAGAACAGGAAAAAGCGCACCAGCAGAACGATTCCCGCCGTAATCAAAAGCAGAAATGTTCCCGCAAGTGCCAGCAGAATAATCAGAAGCCTTTTCTGCTGACGGATACTTTCTTCGCTCACCTCGTGTCCGTGACAGCTCTTGCTCAAGTCATCCGGCGCAAGACATTGAATCTGCTCTTTGAGTCCGGCAGTGATCTCTTCAAGGGTTTCACTTTCCAAACCGTAGAATGAACCGAGTTTTTTGACAGTTGCCACAAGATAGACCGGATGCACCGGCTGGGGCAGTTCATCCACATCACCCGCTTCAAGAGCAAGAATATGAGAGGGCTTTATTTTTGTTTCCTGCGCAACCTGATCGGGACTCAAACCCAATTCAAGACGCTTCTGCCGCAAACAGGCCCCGGCGGAACAGCACTCTTCAGTCAGGTGTTCATCAAGCACCACAGCCTGAATACTTTCTCCGGCTTCAGCACCGTCGGAATCGTCAACAAGGATTTCCTCTGTATCGTCAATATCCGCGAAAAGTCCCGGATCATCCTGTTTTGAATTCGCCATTTTTATTGTATCCTCATATTATTCGTTGATTTCCAATCCGTCAAAAATAAGTATCTCGCGCTTATTTCCGCTGCCGGAGGGCGGTCCGACAATGCCGCGTTCCTCCATCGTATCAATCAATTCCGCCGCGCGGTTGTAACCGATTTTGAGCCGCCGCTGAATGTAACTGGTACTTGCCTTGCGGTCAAGGATTACCACTTCAAGCGCACGGCGCATGGTATCATCATCTTCCGGCTGCAGGTATTTTTTAACCAGAGGCGCAATCTGAGCGTAATCCATATCATCAAAAAGATCATCTTCGTCAGAAGCTCCTGCACCGCCTTTACGCGGAGGCGGATCGGATTCATCGTCGCCGATTTCTTCACCTTCAGCAATAACTGTATCATCAAAATTCTGAGGTCTCTGATCGGAAACAAACTTCACGATTGCTTTGATATCCTTGTCATCCACCAGCGCGCCCTGGATTCTTTCAAGTCCGAAAGCACCGGGCAGAAGGGCAAGCATGTCTCCCAATCCCAGCAGGTTTTCAGCACCGGGCAGGTCAAGAATAACCCGGCTGTCAACCAGCTGAAGCACGCGGAAAGCAATACGGGTCGGCAGGTTAGCCTTGATCACACCGGTAATGATGTTGGTGGAGGGTCTCTGCGTGGCAACCACGATATGAACACCTGCGGCACGTCCCAACTGGGCGATACGGGCGATGTAGGTTTCGGAATCCTTCCAGGAATCCTGCATACGCAATTCCGCCAATTCGTCAATGATAACAATCAATATCGGCATTTTGGTTATGGGATTGCCGAAATTGTCCTCAATAATCTGACTTTCGCTGTCGCGGAGAACCTCGCCGTTTTTAGAAAGCGCATTGAACTCCGCCAATTTCTTGACACCGGCACGGGCAAGGATTTTATAGCGGTTTTCCATCTCAGTAACCGCCCAGCGCAAAGCAATGGGAACTTTTTTGGCATCATTGATAACAGGCGTAATCAAATGCGGCAGTTTGCGGTAATCCTCAAACTCAACCCGTTTCGGGTCAACCATGATAAGGCGCAGTTCATCGGGATTGAATTTAAACAGAAGACTCATAATCAGAGTATTCATACACACAGACTTACCTGAACCGGTACTTCCGGCAATCAGCAGATGCGGTGCTTTGGCAAGGTCAATGATAATCGGCTCGCTGGCAACGTTTTTACCCAGAACAACAGGAATAGCGGCTTTGCCGTTCTTCCAGGCATCAGTTTCCATTGCGCTGCGCATGAAAACCGCTTCACTGCGGGTATTGGGAACTTCAACGCCGACGACGTTCCGTCCCGGAATCGGCGCAAGAACACGGATGCTTGATGCCTCAAGATTCATGGCGATATTGCTCTCAATCTGGGCAACTTTTTTGACGTTGACACCCTCGGCAAGACTGATTTCGTAACGGGTAATCCGCGGACCTGAAATGTAGCCTACGACCTCTCCGGGAATGTTGAAACTGTCAAGTGTCCGCTGAAGAATCAGCGTTGCGTTCTTGATTGCTTCGGGAGACTCTCCTGAGGCCTCACTGCCTTTGCTCAACATGGATATCGGCGGCAGAGTGTATTCCGCAAGCGTATCCGCATCACGGTCACCTCTCTGAACAATGGTTCTGCCGACTTCATTGGTCCGCACAGGGTCCTTTTTACGTCCGGCAGGAAGTTTTTCAGGAGGTTCCGGCTCAGTTTCCGGTTCAT
>JAZQYS010000069.1:0-5809 GCA_045633645.1 Victivallaceae bacterium
TGATTTTATCCGCGGCGGGCGAAAGTCACAGGGGACTTTTGCGGAGAAAAAATGAAGACAGCTTCTGCGTTGTGTATTCCGGAGATAGAAAATCTATTCTTGCTGTCGTTGCTGATGGTATCGGCGGTCACAGCCGCGGAGAGGTGGCAAGTTACATCTGCTGCCGTGAACTGGCTAATGCGTTTTTGAAAAATGTCAAAAATCTGACCGATGCGGAAAAAACAAAGAATTTTCTGTCTGAAGAACTTGAAAAAATCAACAATTCCGTTTATCAGCGCAACCGTGCCAATCGCGGCTTGAAGCGTCCGATGGGGACAACGGTCAATGCCGTGGTATTTCTTCCTGATTCTCTTGTCATGGCAAATGCCGGAGACAGCCGTTTGTATCAGCTGCTTCCGGCAGAGGATGAGTCGAAACAACTCTCTACAGATCACTCTTTCAAAGCTGCCGTTGCAGCAGTTCCCGGAAAAGAGCGTTTCAAAGGAATGGAAAATGTCATTTACAGGGCGGTCGGACTGCATCGTAATTTTGAAATTGAGTTAAAGGCTTTTCCGCTTGTTGCCGGTTCCAGATACTTTATCTGTACCGACGGTATGTACCGTCATTTGCCGGAAAAAACGATCAGCGCGACTCTCCGCAACGCAGCTTTGCCGCGCAATGCTCTGGATGTTTTTATGCGTACAGCGTTGGTCGGCGGCGGTAAAGATAATATAACCGGTATTGCAATTTTTGCTGAGGGCGGAAAAGATGAGTGAAAAAGGCAACATTCTTGAAGTCCGGAATTTAAAGGTGTACTATCCCCTCCGCGGCTCATGGTTCGGTAAAAAACGTTATCTCCGGGCAGTTGAAGATGTTTCATTCACGCTTGCTCCGGGGGAAACGCTCGGCCTGGTCGGTGAATCCGGCTGCGGAAAAAGTACGTTGGGCAGGGCGTTGGTCCGTCTTGAAAAGCCCGTGTCGGGAGAAATCATTCTCAACGGCAGGGATATTGCCCGTCTTGAGGGCAGGGCACTGCGTGATTGCCGCAAAGAATTTCAGATGATTTTTCAGGACCCCTACGGTTCACTTAATCCGCGTTTGACGGTTTTTTCAGCACTGGATGAGGTGCTGCGTCTGCGTTATCCCGGCGAAAAAATATCTGCACGGCGTGAACGTGCTGCGGGGCTTCTGGAACGTGTGGGATTGGATTCCGGAGCGTTGGAGCGTTATCCGCACCAGTTCTCCGGCGGACAGCGTCAGAGAATCGGCATTGCCCGTGCGCTGGCGGGAGATCCGGGATTCATTGTTGCGGACGAACCGGTATCTGCATTGGATGTAAGCGTGCAGGCGGCAGTCGTCAATCTTTTGCTGGATATTCAGAAAGAAAGCGGGACATCTTTTCTGTTCATCGCTCATGATATTGCTGTTGTTGAACATATTTCAAAACGGATCATGGTCATGTATCTCGGGCATGTGATGGAGTCGGCTTTTTCGCACGAACTGGTGGCTTCTCCGAAACACCCTTACACGCAAGCCTTGCTCTCTGCTGTGCCGACGGTGGGGGAAAATCACCGGAAAAGGATTGTTCTTTCAGGAGACGTGCCGTCGCCCCTGGCACCGCCAACGGGATGTCCGTTTCATCCGCGCTGTCCTTATGCTCAGGAAAAGTGCCGCTGCACTCTGCCGCCCTGGCAGGAAAAGGATGGACACGGTGTCCGCTGTTTTTTTCCGTTGGGAAACAACTGAAAACCTGAATCTGTTTATCCGTTCAAGTTTTGTAAGATTTTGTACACCTTGAAGTAAAAAAAAGGAATGCGCAATACAATCAAAATTGCGCATTCCCTTGAAAAACAAGAGTTTATTGTTATTTCCCTTCCCAGTTCCTCTTGTGCGTATCCTTTGATCCCAGAGAATTTGTATTGTAAGGGTCTGACAAATCGCAGCGTATTGAACCCACATGCCAGTCTGAGTAAAGCATATTGAGCGAACCGTTGTGCCGGGGAACAGGCATTCCGATATTCTCTTTTCTGAAACTGGAAACGGTGTAACTGCCTTTGAGCGGATCGGAATAATCTCTCGAATCCATTACAGCGTAAACCTGGGAGTAGTATTTAAACTGTGTTCTTTTGATCGGCAGACTGGTTTGTGGAGAGCTGTTTGCATAACGGCTGCCGATGGTCCGCCAGTTGATACCGTAACTGCCCAGAGTGGAAAAATTTTCAACGTGGAAATAATCGCTCCAGGAGTGTTCCGAGTCCGCCGCTGCATGACTGGGACACATGAACGTTTTGTGGGTTCTGGTGTATTTCATCATCAACTGTGTTGTCCATTGGGCAGTATTCCATTGAGTGCCGCTGACGATCGGAATTTTAATGGAATAGGGAATCAGATAGCCATTCCACTCATCTTCATACATGCCTATTGCAGAACCAATCTGCTTCAAATTACTCGCGCAACTTGCACTGCGTCCGGCTTCCCGGGCCTTCTGCAATGCGGGCATGAGCATCGCAGCAAGAATGGCGATAATTGCAATAACGACCAATAGTTCAATCAGCGTGAAGTCCATGGGCTTTCTTACAAGATGTTGTCTGAAGCATTTCATGAAAAATATCTCCTTTTTACTTGCCTTCCCAGTTGCGCAGATGAGTGTCCTTTGTACCGAGAGAACTTGCATTGTAGGGATCGTTTAAATCACACTGTTTGGTCGCAACGTGCCAGTCGGCGTAGAGAATGGGAATCTGTCCGTTGTGGCGGGGAATGGGTTTGCCGACAGAAGTGTGAAGAAAACTTGATACCCGGTAGTGTCCTTCGTTGGGATCGGGGTTCGTGACGCTTCTTGCATCCATGATAGCATAAACCTGGGAGTGATATTTGAATTTCGTAAGTTTCGTCGGTTTATCCGTTTGGGGGGAGCTGTGGGTGTATTCACTGCCGACTGTTCGCCAGTTGATGCCGTAACTGCCTTTGCTTGATTCCTCAATGGTAACCCCCAGAAAATGGGTACTCCATTGAGTTTCCTTATCCGCATTGGCGTGAGAGGGACACATGAATGTACCGCGCTGTTTGATGTAACTCATTGAAAGAAGAGTTACCCATTTCGGGGTATACTGCCACCAGGAAGCGGAGTACGGAACCAGATATCCCTTGTTGTCATTTGTATACATATCCATCGCATTTCCCTGCTGCTTCAGATTGTTGGCGCAGGTGATGCTTCTGCCGCGTTCCCGAGCCTGTTGCAATGCGGGCATGAGCATCGCCGCAAGAATGGCAATAATTGCAATAACAACCAGCAGTTCAATCAGCGTAAAGCCCATGGGCTTTCTGTCAGGAGCCTGACAGAAAAGATGTTGTTTGAAGCGTTTCATAAATGTATTCCTTTTTTTACTTGGCGTAATGTTTGGTTGATAATCCGTAAAGAATACCGCCGAAACGGTGATCATCTCTGCCGCCGAATGCGGAAATGGTCAGCCAGAAGGTGATTCCGGGCAGCTCAAAACTCTGTTTTTTACCGTTGGCGGAAATGGAAAGATTCTTTCCGTCAAAACTGAAAACAACCTGCTGGCGTTTTCCCGCAAAAAGCGGAACTGAGGTCAGGAATTTGTGATCGGGTTTGTTAAAGCTTTTCCACGGCTGACGGTGCCGTGCTTCAATACGCAGTCTGCCGTTTTTGACAGCAACCATATAGCCGTGCAGATAACTTGCCGGACCTCTGCCGTCAAGAAGAGTCTGATAGCGTTTGACATCATCAGGTTTGATATCCATGGTGACGGTGAAACTGTGACGCTGGGGAACAAAGGTATTGGGCAGCATGAGTGCCTGAGAGGTTTTGCCGTCAAATTTGAGCGCGCGTTTTCCGTTTTCAAGAGTTATCCAGCGCGGAGCGGTTGCCCAACTGCCGTAAGTCCAGGGAATCGTGTATCCGTGGATAATTCCCTCAAATCCCGTTGCGATACTGACAAAACTGCCGACATGGGCATAGTAGTCTCTTCCGGCGGGAGAGGAGAGGATAAAACCGCTTTCAGGCATATTGAAATCGTAGGCAAAATCAGGAACTCTGCTTGCGGGCAGTTGGAATCTGACTGTTCCTCTGTGGTCGCTGTTCATGGCAACAGGAATCATTTTTCCGCTTGCGGGAGTCGGCGTGAAACCGGCGCTGTACCAGACTTTGCCGCAGTTGGAAACAACCCGCACTGCCAGAACACCGTCAGGCAGTTCAGCGGGGAATGTTTTGCTGAATTTCACTTCATTCAAATCAAGCTGCAGCGGCAGCATGGGCGTCTTGGGGGCTGTTTCAAGAGCAATCATGAATCCGTCATCAAAGACGATGGAACTTACGCCTGTTTTTTCAATGTCGGCAAATTTGAAGGTATGCGAAAAATTCTTTCCTTTCGCGGGACCGGCAATGCGTGTGCCGCTGACTGTCAGCGTGCCGTTTGCCGTATTTTTGACGGGAACGGAAATCATTTCATTGTGGCAGTTTCTGCCCTGATGTGCCTTGTAGGTGTTACCCACCGGACGGGGATAAGAGGGTTTGTTCAGCTTGAACGTATTGAAACACCACGCACCTTTAGAATCAACTTTGTAATTGATGACCAGGTTGCGGTTCTTTTTGATATCCATCGGAATCACATAGCGGAATGACAGACGGTAGAGTTTGCGTTTTTTATTGTTGAAACCGAATTCATCAAACTTGTCGTAACTGAAAATATCCTGACTGTTGTTGATAATTTCAACAGCGTTGAGTTTCTCTTTGAATTTGAGATCAACGTTTGCTGTGACTTCAAGCATTCCGGGACGGATTTTTTTACCGTTGGTGAATTTGATCTGCGCCTTTTCCGCTTTGAGCAGATTACGCAGGGGAATTGAGAACCAGGTGTGATCAATGTTAACCGTACCGCGCAGAACCGTGGGGGGCAGTCCGGAAATAACCTCAGTTTTGCCTTTATATTTAACCGTCAAACGGGGCTGGATATACATGCTGTGGGTGAATTTTTCTGTCGGAATGACAATCGTATGATCTTTCAAAAGGGTGCTGTCAAAGGTTTTTGCAGGGATACGGCAGATCACTTTGCCCGTATTATCAAAGAGTTCCGCAGAAACGGTATATTTTTCTTTGCTGCCGTCGGGGACATTGAGCAGTTCCATTTCAAATTCCTGTCCCATAGAGAGCTGTCTGTTGGTGCTGACGATGAGGTTGGGACGGGAAAGATTATCTCCGGGTTCAGGCGTGGGCGCAATCCCTTTGATTTTGTTTGTGCAGTAACGGATGATTCTTTGATTTGCGTGCGGTTTGGCAACGGTGGGTTCAAGGTTGGTGTTTTCGTTGAGTTCATCCCATTCAAAACCGCAGAGCAGGTCAATTTTGTGCTTGTCTGCAAGTTCAAAAAATTTGCGGATGGTTTTTGTTCCGTCAGAACTGACCGTCTGGGAGCCGTTGCAGTTGGTGTATCCCTGAACGGTTTTGACCGCAAAAATGCGTTTGCCGTTGAAGTCCTTGTGGGCGCATGAAGCGGCAAAAAGCGGCAGCAGAACATTGTTGTAATAGTCGGTGTCCAGCAGTCTTTTATTGTTTCCGCAGTAGTAGCCGTATTCAATGCCGTCTGCAACGCGGAGTACGGAAACCAGGTGGTCAAAAGATTTGAGCAGATCCGTTGCGGGGACCTGCTGCCGTTCTGCCCAGTATCCGCCCATCCAGACTTTGGGACCGTTGCCCGCCTGATCGCTGATGTAGGCAACTTTTTTACCGCCGATTTTTCCGAGCAGATCAATAAAACTTTTCAACTGGGCAGGGGTGCAGCGTTCGCTTGAGTATCCGAGAAACAGCGGCTTG
>JAZQYS010000070.1:0-3701 GCA_045633645.1 Victivallaceae bacterium
GAAAAATGAAAAAAATTTTATTACTGCTGCTGCTTGCCGCATCCGTCTGTTTTGCTTCTGAAATGGGCAGGCTTGATCCTGTTTCTCAGAATTATTTTGTGAACACCGGGGCTTTCTCCTGTTCATTCCTGCAGGGATGTATGTTTCCCTCTGACTTCACCCTCGCCGATGGAACGGCTGTCGGCTCGATCATTTTCTGCGATACTGTCACTTCAGGAGATAAAAAAGTTTATTCCCTGCTGGATGAAAGATGGGCAGAAACGAAAATTATCCGCAATAACGATAAAGAATTTGTCATTGAACGCGAAGGGGCGTTCATGCGCAACGTTTCGCCGCTGATTACAAAATTGGATGGCGTCAAAATTACCTGCCGTTACACGTTTAATAAGAACTCTAACCGTGTCGGAATCAAATTCATTTACCGCAAGGATCCCAAAATCACCTGCCGCATCAACAACAGCATCAATCCTGCGTGGTATTACACAAACCCCTTTGACCGCATTATTTTCAAAGGCAAATCTGAACCGTTTCAGGTGCAGTCCGGAAAAAAACTCCGTTTCTGGGACAGCACACAGCCGGTCACACTCGCCGGCAAAAAAGTCTTTTTCCGTTTGAAAAGCCCCCGCGTTATTGCGCGTCTGCTTCCGGGAAGTGTCTATTCCTGTATGCTCAACGGCGGATTCTGGCAGTATGACTGGAAAGAGGGAACTCTTCTTGAAAGAGATGCTGTTATTGAGTTCGGTTCTGTCCGGAACGGAACTTTGCAGGAGTAAGTTCGCGGAATCGCCGGAATGTTTTGATGAAGTAATTGATGTTATTGAATCCGCACATATCCGCAACGGTGTAAACCGGAAGTGCCGTGTTACGAAGAAGATTTTCAGCCTTTTCGATCCGTCGTGAAAGCAGAAACTCCGTCGGAGAAACGCCCGTCAACTGACGGAATTTTTTCGTGAAACTTGATACGCACATTCCGGAAATCTTTGCCATCTGTGCCAGTGAATAAGATTTTTCAGGAGTTTTTTCAAGCATATTGATCACATTGAGCAATCCAGGGGTATCCCGCAATGAGGTTTCTGATGAAATCATCAATTTGGGTGTACTCCGCAAAATGGTCAGCAGTATCTGCAGCAGCAGAGCCGTTGCACCAGTTTTGTAACCGCAATTGCGGCTTGCAAGTTCCTGTTTGAGACGCGCAAGATACTCGTCCACCAGCAGGCGTTCATCCAGCGGCAGATGGATTTTTGTCCTGGGCGCCCCCGGGCGTTTCTCAAACAGTGTACTCCAGGTCTCAAAACTTGAAAGTTCCGCCATCTGAGAAGATATCAGTGAAGGAGAAAATATAATATTTGAATAAAAGGCATGATTCCCGTTTTCAAAAGAGTGGATTTCCTGCGGCAGAATTGAAAAACAATCCCCCTGCATGACCGTATAACCGGATTTCTTTTCAGGCAGATGCAGAGAATGTATCGCCGTTCCCCGCTGAAAAATCACAAGTTCGATAAAGTCGTGCGTGTGTTCAGGAACCTGTTCTTTCATCTCAGTTGTGACAACTGAAAGCGGAAAGTTATCTTTTTTGTAATGCGACATCTGTTCCTTATGCATTGAAACACCTCTTTTCATGACATGATATGAACTTGTTTACAATATATCCCGTCAACAAACGAAAAACAAACTTTTTGGCGGATAGTGTTATATAAAAAGATAATAAAAGTATGATTTTTTGACATAAACAAGTATATTTTGTAAAAACAGAAAAATAAAACCGGTAAACACAAGGTGAAAAAATGAAAAAAACAATTGATTACGCAACTTATCTTGACCGTATCCTCGGCGGCTGGATCGGTAAATCCCTCGGCGGCATTGTCGGTGCCCCCTACGAGTGTCACAAACAATTCAACAAAGCCGATTACAACAATCTCTGGCCCTCCAAACTCTATCCCAATGACGACTTGGATATTCAGGTTGTCTGGCTTGAAGCTCTTCAGAGAATCAGTATCGCCCCCTCCGCCCGTCAGCTTGCTGAATTCTGGCAGAAAAACTGTTTCTATGTCTGCTGTGAATACGGCGTTTTTATCGACAACGTTGAACACGGCATTTATCCGCCCCTGTCCGGCTTGTGGGACAATGACTTCTTCAAGCACTCAGAAGGTTGTCCCATCCGCAGCGAAATCTGGGGTTTCATCTCCCCCGGAAATCCCGCCCTTGCCATGGAATATGCCGCTAAAGACGGCTGCATTGATCATGGAAAAGTCAGCATTGAACTTGAACAGTTCCTCTCCGCTGCCGCCTCCCTTGCCTTCTTTGAAAATGATCCTGTTGAACTTTTTGAAAAGTGTTGTCAGGTCGTCCCCGAAGACAATGCCGGACGTCTCCTTTATCTCGGCGTCAAAGAACTTTGCGAAAAGTATCAGGATGAACATGAACTCTGGTTGCAAATTGTCCGCAAATACGGCGTATCCGACTCCACCAACGCCCTTATCAACAATGCGTTTGCCATGATGGCACTCTTCCGCGGCGGCAACGATTTTAAAGAAATCATGCGTCTCTGCGTTCAGATTGGCTGGGACGTTGACTGCTCCTGCGCCACCGCCGGCGCCCTCTGGGGTGCTCTCCACGGCAGCAAAGCTCTTCCGCAAGACTGGTGTGAACGCATGGGTAAAACCCTCGTCTGCGCCTGCGAAATTGAACACAAAAACGCCCCCTTGACCGACTTCGCCGCCGAAACCGCCGCCATCGGTCTTGAAGTTGCTCAGGTTCTTAACAAAGAGATTGAAATTACCGGTGCCCCGCAGGTTGAAGTCCGTCCTTTCCCCCCGGCTCCGCAGTATGAGATTTCTTACGAATATGCCAACAATGAGCCTGTTCTCTGGAGCAGCAAGTCTACTTCTGTTACCCTCAACATCTCCAATCCTTTCAAAGAGGACTTCTCCGGTTCCGTTGAACTTGCCGTTCCCGCCTGGGCAGTTGCCGCCAATAGCAATATTCCCGTTTGTATTCCCGCCGGAACTTCTGTTGCCGTCCCCGTTGAAATCCGTCTTGCCGACGGCGTTGAGCTGATTCCTGAAAAAACTCTTGTCTCCGTTTCTCTTAAAAAGAATGGAGAAATTGTCCACAATGACTCTTTCGGATTCCACACCGCTTCCTCTTATCAGGTCTACGGTCCCTACTGGGATATGTGGGATAAAGATGCCCTCGAAATTTGTCCCTATCAGAACGACGAATTAACTTGCAACCCCGGCAATCTTCCCCAGTACTCCTGTGATGCCGTCAACTGTCATGTCCGTCCCCATTTCGCCTACCTTGACGAAAAAGCTCTCCTTGAACATGATCTGCCCGAAGAGTCCCCCCTCACTGTTGAAAAGGCCGTTGACCGTTTCTCCCGCAGCGATCTCTACTCCTTTGACGGTGCGTCCTGTTGTTATCTTGTCAGAGAGTTCCAGTCCGATGAAGTTATGGAAGATGTCAGTTTCTCCTTCTTCGCCGACTGCCCCTTTGAATGTTATCTGGATGGCAAATTAATCAAGTCCGCCAACGTTCACAGCAAAATGAACTCCCTCTACGGCGGTTCCCCCTCCGTTACCCTCACCGGCAAAAAACAGCGAATCGTTATCAAACTCGCCTCCCGGCTCGATCAATTCCACTTCAAATTCAACTTCTTTAAACCCATTCCCAGTTTCAAAGAAGCCTTCTCCCCCTACGTC
>JAZQYS010000071.1:0-4587 GCA_045633645.1 Victivallaceae bacterium
CCTGATTGAGGATAAATACTCTTTTATCTGTGAACTTTATGAAGCTGACCGCTGTTTGCGTAAAGAAACAGCCGTTCCGGTTTCAGACGGACGTTTTGTCGTATTGCTTGCCCAAAGCAGAAACGATACCGATCAGGAGAAAACGCTGCGTCTTTCTGTCAGACGTTTTTATTCCGATAATCACGCAGAACATTTTTCAGGAAATCTGCTTTTATTGCCGGAACCGGAAAAAAGGAAAATCCGTTTTTCATTTGATGAAGTCAAGAAATCCGGACAACTTGTCTTTTGCTCCAATTCTTCAGGCGGCTATGCGATGTTTCCTGCTGCATGGGGAGAAATCAACAGTAAATACGAGGCGATTCTTGCTGCCAATACTGACAGCCGTTATCCCGTTGACCGCCGGGTGCTTTTTTCGGGCATGAAAGCGTGGCTGGTAACCAATGATTATTCACAGGAAATAACCTCTTCCTGTTTAAGTAATTTCATTTCCGGCAGCGGAAACGGGGCAAAATGGACTTTTTTGATTCCGTCAGGGCAGGGGAACCGTACAGTTCTTGAAATAGAATTTTGTATGGCACAAAACGGCAATGCTGTCCGTTTCAAATTTGTTCGCCGTCATCATGCGGGAACGGAATCGGATGCTCCGGCAAAATTGATTCTGCGTCCGGCTCTTGAAGACCGTATCAACCACGAGTTGACCAAGGCTTTTCTCGGACCCGAACAGGAGTTCCCGCGTTCTTGTTTCTGCCGGAAAGACGGTTTTGATTTCAGGCGTTCTGATTGCACTTTAAGTGTCAGCAGCAGCGGTGGAAGATTTGTTTCTGAACCTGAATGGTACTATATGTGTCCTCTGCCGCATGAGGCTTATTACGGCTTGGAGTCAACAACTGACCGTTTCAGTCCGGGATACTTTGAAATAACTTTAAATTCCAAAACTGAAGTTGTTTTAACAGCCTGTGTCAACTTGAAAAATGCCGCAGAAGAATCGCTTATCTGGCAGACTCCTGATTATATGCCGTTCAGAACGCCCGAAGATTTTGCGGTGGAGTCTCTGCGCCGTTTTGTTGTGAAACGGGATGATTTGTCAACTGTTCTTGCCGGATACCCCTGGTTTCTGGAGTGGGGCAGGGATACTCTGATCGTTCTGCGCGGTCTGGTACGTATCAGGGAATTCAGAGAACAGGCGGTCAGAATAATCCGTGCCTTTGCCGGATTTGAGCGCAACGGTTCAATTCCCAATGTCATAAGGGGAGAGTTTGAATCCAACCGTGACACCTGTGACGCGCCGTTGTATCTTATTCTTGCTGTCAGGGATTTTATTGATGAGGTAAAAGAGGATTCCATTCTCAACTCTGATTGCGGCGGAAGAAGTTTAAAAGAGGTGCTCAAGTCTATCATCCGGCATTATAAAGAAGGCACTTGCAACGGAATAAAAATGGATGAGCAAAGCAAACTCATATTTTCCCCCTCGCATTTCAGCTGGATGGACACCAATTATCCGGCAGGAACTCCCCGCAGCGGATATCCGGTTGAAATTCAGGCTCTCTGGTATGCCGCGCTGGAATTTATGGGCGAAAAAGAGTTGGCGTCTCAGGTGTCTGACAGTATTGAAAAGTATTTCTTTGTCAATGGACACTGTTCTGATTGTCTGCACTGTTCAACCGGTGTATCCGCAGAAAAAGCGGTTGCAGACGACCACAAACGCTCCAATCAGCTGCTTTTGATTACGCTCTGTGCGGTCAAAGATCCTGAAAAAATCCATCGGATACTGGATGACGCCGCAGAACTTCTTGTTCCCGGCGGAATCAGAACGCTTGCCGACGAACAGGTGTCTTTTGCTCTTCCGGTATATCATCACGGCAGATTGCTGAATGATCCTGTTCATCCTTACCGGGGAAAATATTGCGGACCTGAAGATACAGAAAGAAAAGCAGCTTACCACAACGGTACTGTCTGGTGCTGGCCGTTCCCCGCTTACTGTGAAGCTCTTTTTATTGCAGGCGGATCATCTGTCCGGAAAAGAGCGTTGACTTTATTGATGTCAGTTATCAAATATTTTGAATACGGTGCCGCTGGTCAACTGCCTGAAGTGGCCGATGGTGACGCACCGCACACCCCGGGCGGCTGTCCTGCCCAGGCGTGGAGTTTATCGGAGTTTTACAGAGTTTATGGATTGCTCAAAATACAGAATTCGTAATGTCTGGACCGTCAAAGGTGACGGCAGCCAGCCGCAAAAGGCAGAAGTTTTGATTTCTGTTGACGGAAAGATTCTTGCCGTCGGCGGTCCCTTTATCGGCTGCGGAGAAGTTATAGACGGAAATAAACGCATTCTTTCTCCCGGATTTATTGATGCTCACGGACACTCGGATATTTCTGTCCTTGCGTATCCTGAGGGATTTTCAAAGGTTTCACAGGGCGTTACCTCTGAAATCGCCGGCAACTGCGGACTGTCTGCTTTTCCGCTGACAGGTGAAAACCGGGAACATCTTGAAGAATTGTATGCCAATTACAATTATCCTTTGGATTGGAGTGATTTTAATTCCTATCGCCAGGCGCAGGATAAAAGATCGTGTTCTCCTGACGTGATTCCGCTTTGCGGACACAATACTTTGCGTGCCGCCGTTGCCGGATATGAGAAGAAAACTTTGTCGTCCTCTCAATTATCCAAAATGAAAGAATTGCTTTCTTTGTCCCTTGAAGCAGGTTGCCCCGGCATGTCCACCGGGTTGCTTTATGTCCCCGGAAAATTTGCAACCGACGGTGAAATCATAGAGTTGATGAAAGTTCTTGCTTCCGCCGGTAAGATTTACACCACCCATTTGCGGAGTGAGGGAGATCAGCTTCTGGAATCTCTTGAAAGTACCCTCTGTTGTGCTGCGCAGGCGGGGTTGAAAAAACTTCAAATCAGTCACTTTAAAACAGCTCTGCCGCAAAATTGGCATAAACTTGCTGCCGCAATTGAGATGATTTCAGAGGCGCGCCGCAACGGAATAGAAGTAACCGTTGACCGCTATCCCTATACGGAATCCATGACTCAATTGAGCGTGGTTCTGCCGGGAGAGTGGGGCGATATGGACGATATTGCCATCAAAAAGAAATTGCAAAGTCAGGAAGAACGTCAGGAACTTGTGAAACTTCTGGAACAGGAAAAGACAGCGGATTACTGGAAACGTGTCCGTCTTGCTTCCACCGGAGCTGATAAATACCGTTCATATTGCGGAAAACTGCTGAGTGAAATTTCTGATTTTCCGGCTCAGCTTGTGGTTGAACTGCTTGCGGCTGATGCGCCCGGAACCTGCGGCGCATTTTCGGGGATGAGTTCAGAAAATCTTGACCGTATCATGCAGCTTGATTTCTGTATGCCCGGCAGTGACGGCAATGCTTTGCCGGGAGATTATTCTGCGGGCAGGGCACATCCGCGGGCATTCGGCACTCTGCCCCGTTTTATACGGAAACTGTTGGATTTGAATATCTCAATCGGAGAAACCGTCCGCAGGGCAACCGGACTTCCGGCTCAGACTTTCGGACTTGCCGACCGGGGAAGTCTTGTTGAAGGTAAACGGGCGGATTTAACGCTCTGGGATCCTGATGAATTGACCGATACCGCTGATTTTGCTTCTCCGCATTCTCCGGCAAGGGGCATTGTTTTTACCATGTGTTGCGGAAAAATAGTTTACCGTGCCTGAGAAGCCTTGAAAAACTCTGCAGCAAGCGGTGCGCAGGTTTTGCCGCCGCTTGCGCCCTCTTCAATGACAACGGCAAGGGCAATGTTTTTGCCTTTGACGACCGCATGGGCAATGAACCAGGCATAGATTTTCAGATTTCCCTTTTGTCCGAATTCAGCTGAACCGGTTTTTCCTCTGATTTCCAATCCTTCAACATGACCGCTTCTGCCCGAACCGCCGGGAGCGTTGACGACATCAAACATGCCGTCTGCAATCTTTTTCAGGGATTCTTTTTTTACATTCAAACGGCTGCTTATTTTGGGCGTTCTGAACCAGAGATCGTTTCCGGAAGTATCAACCAGTTTGGATACCAGATTGGGTTTCCAGACTGTTCCGCCATTGGCAAGAGAAGCGCAGTAAAGAGCAGCTTGCAAGGGCGTAATACCAATCAACCCCTGTCCGATGGAAAGCAGAGCCGTATCATACATATTCCATTTCGTGCCGCTGCGGGCGCGTTTGAGTTTGTTGTCGGGGAAAAATCCGGCAGATTCCGGCAAGCCGATTCCGGTTTTCCGGCAGAGACCGGCTTCTTGAATCAACTTCTGCATGGGAGATAATCCGATGGATTGAGCAATTTCAATCATATAAGCGTTGCAGGAGTGTTTCAATGCATCGTGCATATTCATCATACCGTGTCCGCCGCGCCGGTAGGAGGCACAGCGGATACGGACATTGTAAATCTGACTGTATCCGTTGCATTCCACTTCTTTCGCCGGATCTACGCCGTTTTCAAGATAAGCAAGCATAATCAGCGGTTTGAGAATGGAACCCGGAGGATAAATCCCCTGCAATGCCCTGTTGATCAACGGACGTTCCGGCGCATCCCGCAATGCCGTATAGTCTTTGTTGGATATTTTGGGCA
>JAZQYS010000072.1:0-2082 GCA_045633645.1 Victivallaceae bacterium
TTGGGGTGTTTGATAACTTCAAAAACAAGATATTCCAGTGACGGCGCAATTCCGTAAGCGTTGCCGAAGTAGTCAGGATTGCGTTCAAAAAGCAGACGGCGGTCTTTTTCCCAGCGCACAAGGCGGTAAGGACCGCAGCCGACAATCATTTTGTTGCGGACGTGATCGTCATTGAATGCGCTGCCGTCAAACTTCTGTCCCTCTTTCAGATAGAAGTGCCGGGGCAGGGGAGACAGTCCCAATGTGGATGACATTGAACCGAAGAAAGCCTTTTTCCAGGTGACGGTAAATTCATAGGGAGAATGGATTTCAACCTTGTCCAAATCCTGATAATAAACCCGCAGCGGCGCACAGTTGACTTTCGGATTTTTAATGACATCAATGAAAAACTTGAAATCCTCCGCCGTAATTTCCCGGGGAGGGACTTCTCTGCCTGTAACCGGGTCGGTGTAACGCTGCCACAAAGTGCCGCGGCGGAGTTTGATACGGTACTTTTTGTGATCCTTTGAAATGGTCCATGATTCTGCCAGCATGGGGAGGAATTCTTCGGGTTTCTCCCAGTTGCGCGCGGCAAGAGAAACTGAACACAAACTATACATCTGAGAGGCGGTCGCTTCATTGCAGACAATTGGATTCAGATTGGGCGGTTCTGCCTCAATAGCACGAATCAGCCGTCCGCCGGGAACGGCATTTTTATCAAAGAACTGAAAATTTGCAATATTTGAAGAGGAATTTTTCTCTGCGGAAACTTTTTTCTTTTCCGGTGCTGTTTTTATGAATTCTCCCTTTTCAATTTTTTCCAGCAGACGGACATTGACCCGGTGCAGACGGTCAAGAGCCGATATGCCGAGATATCCCAGAATGATGACAGATACAGTCAATGCCGTCAGAATAAACTTTAAATAAAAACTGCCGTTCATATTCAATTGCCCGGTTTTGTATTTTTAGAAACCATTTTTCCGCTGTCAATGCTGATTTCATTGCGGATATAAGTCGGAATATCCAGGTCTTTTCCCTGCCAGATGACTTTCAGTGTTGACTCCATGATACCCTTTGAAACCGGCACAAAAGGCAGTGCAGGCTGTTCCATTGAGTTATTGCTGAAAAGACTATCTGTTACTTCCCGTGTCGAGACGCCGGTATGTTTGCTTTCAGCCTGAGGTTTCAGGGGCTTTTTATATTTGATGGCCAGGGCGGTGAATTGAATCATATCCTCCCATTCCGGAGAGGTCGCAGCAGAGGTGAGAACTTCTGTTTCCTGCCGGATGAAGTCAACACTTTTTCCGAAAATCGTCTGCACGTCACCGATGCTCAGAGACGGTCCGCCCAGAATATTGAAAATAACGGCATCTGCGTTTTGAAGATTTGAACAGCCGCCCAGAAGCGGAGAACTGAGCATGTTTTCAATCGCTGTTTCAGGACGGAGAGTTCCGTTGTCCCGCCGGGCAACGCCTACGCCGACGGAACAGCGGCTTTTTTCCTGCATGAGCATATTTGAAAAAGTGGTAAAATCCGCATTGAGCAGATTTCCGGCGCAAAGCTGTGCTGAAAGAGCAAGAGCCGTGCGGGCAATCTGTTCATCGGCAAGCTTGTAGGCTTCTGCAATCGGCGCTGTCGGAGAAAGAGATGAAAACAACAGATCATTGGGCAGGGCAATCACGGCGTTTGCGACATCAAAGATTGTCTTTTCAAGCGCGCTTGAAGCGATTTGTCTGCGCTGATCTCCTTCGTGCGAGAACGGCAGGGTCACCAAGGCAAGGGTCGGAATCTGCTTTTTTGCGCCGGCACTTAAAACTGTTGCGATTCCGCCGGAACCAGTTCCGCCGCCGAGACCGCCGATGACCATGAGCATTTTTGTATTGCCCAGCAGAGAATCAATCGCATTACGGGCGTTGCCGACGGCACTTCTGCCGTCAGAAACATTGCCGCCGCAGCCTCTGCCGAGCCGCCAGTTTTCTCCGGCGAGCAGGGTCTTTTCAGGGGGAAGTCCGGAATTTTCCAAGCTTTCGCGGTCCGTATCAAGGGCGAGAAGGTTGAGGCGTTCTGCTCCGGGAGTTTTGCTCAGCGTATTCAGAAAACGGC
>JAZQYS010000073.1:0-2297 GCA_045633645.1 Victivallaceae bacterium
ATGGAACAGCGCAGGGCGTTGATCTGACCTTTGGGGGTAAAGGGCTTTTTACGCAGGGGAACGACAAAGTCCTGAATGACAATGGAACCCCAGGAATGCATATAGGTGGTATCCGTGGAGATCATCAAAAAGATCATCAGAGCGCAGAAGATACCGGTAATACCGTAGGGCGGGAGCATTTCGCGGATTGCCAGCGGAACGAGCATCTGTCCGTAGATGGTGTTAAAAGTCTGAGCAACTTTCTTACCGCCTTCAGCTTTGGTGAGAACTTCACGGGTAACAGTTTTGTAGGGATCGGAGTTTTCAGCAGCCCAGGCAGCATGATCTTTGTAATCGCTGCTGAACTTGGTGCGCGGCTGAATGTTTTTATAGGTTTCTTTGAGCTGAGTGCGTACCTTGGCAAACTGAGGAGCAGCGGCAACGTCTTCAATGGTTTTGATTGCCAGCTGCTGACGGATACCGTTGGCTTCTTTGGCATAGTTCTTGTGGTTGAGGAAGGCAAAAACGGCAACGGCAAGCAGAATCCAGATCATTGCGCCCAGACCGCCGCGCCAGGTACCGAGCAAACCGCCCATTTTGGCTTCGTGGGGAGACTTGGCGGCACCGTTGTAACCCATGGTTCCGCCCCAGGACATACGTCCGAGGAAGATACCTAAAATACCGCACATGGTGTAGAATACGTTGAAGTCACGCAAGTTGTGACAGTCGTAGGGATCGAGGAAGCTTTCTCCGGGAGCACGTGCCATGAGACTGGGGAGCATTTCTCCGCTCCAGGAAAATTTGTAGAAAATGTAGGCAACAATGATAACGTACATTGGATAAGAGAGCAGTCCCTGCACGCAGTCGGTAACCATGATGGTGACCTGTCCGCCGAGGCAGGCGATGAAAAGAGCCAACGCCAGGAAACAGAACATGATCAAAGCAAAAGTGGAAACGGCGATTCCGAAGGGATGGACATAAACCGGCAGGTCAAGGAAATAAATCATAAAACGGGCGCCGACAGCGGGGAAGATGGCATAGTTGACAATACCGCTTGTCGCCTGCAGAATGGCGGCAAAAACACGCATGCCTTTGCCGTAACGGATTTCAAAGAACTGACCCATCGTCAATGCTTTGGTTTCGCGGAAACGGTAGGTGCAGAATCCCACCAGACCCAAGACCAGAGAGATCGGAATGGTAAGAGATGACCAGAAAGAAACGGCAAATCCGCAGTTGTAGTACATTTCAAGAATGGCG
This sequence comes from Victivallaceae bacterium, assembly GCA_045633645.1. Lineage (GTDB taxonomy): Bacteria > Verrucomicrobiota > Lentisphaeria > Victivallales > Victivallaceae > UBA1784. The sequence continues at coordinate 1,237 of JAZQYS010000073.1, forward strand.
ACGGCACTGATAAGTCCCATACCGGCTTCTCCGGAAGCAACGGAAACGACGTAACGTCCAGCAACACGTCCGGCGGAAATAAAGTCCGCAACGCCTTTAACATACTTCTGAGATTTGAGAGCGGCCCAGACCACCAGCAGGATGGGAATACCCACAAAGATCCAGTCCACCCAGTTCATTCCGTGATCAGTCATTTGATCCTCCTTAAATTGGGTTTTATTTTGTTTGTTTATTAAACATTAATTTTCTGTAATATAACACCTGCGGCAGCATTTGTAAAGCAGCCGCAGGAAAAAATTTTGAAATTCCTGATTATTTCAGATACTTCCATCCGGCAAAATTGCACGCGGCATTGCCGTTGATGACAAACGTGATATTGCGTTTACCGGCAAGGCGTGAAGACAATTTAACGGGAATTTCTTTGTACTTATCCCATCCGCCGGTACTGTTGAGTTTGAGTTTTCCGACGACGATATCGCCTTTGCCGGGAACAGAACTGCGGATTTCAAGATCGCCGCCTGCGTAACCGGGATCGACGGTGACTTTGACGGAGATGATACCGGCACCCTCTTTGCCGAAGTCAACTTCTCCGAAAGAAATGATTGCGCCGTCCTGAACCCAGCCGATGTGAGTTGTACCGTTGGGAACGCAGTTGAAAACACCGGCGATTTCTTTGACGCCGAAGAATTTTCCGGGAACGCCTTTGTGCTTGCGGGATTTCATTTTGACCATGGCAATATTTTTGCCGGGATCAAAAGTTGAAATCTTTTTCAGTGTTTTCTGAAGAGCATTGGCAACAGAAATATCTCCTTCAACCCAGATTTCAAAACACAGCGGCTTGAGGGAAATTGCCGGGGCCGTTTTGCTGAAAACAGGTTTGTCAGCACCTTCGCGGCAAATCCAGAAACCTTTCTTTGAAGCAAAAGCGGGAACGGCAGTCATGCCTTTGTCTTTGCTGGTGTTGACAAAGAGCCGCATGACGGAACCGTCTTTGCCCAGCCAGGAAGAGTTGGCAATCTGCGGCAGAGTCAGAACCTGCGGCACATTGCCGCCCCAGAGGG
>JAZQYS010000074.1:0-3052 GCA_045633645.1 Victivallaceae bacterium
GTTTATTCAAATGTTCAATAAGTTCCCTGCCGAAATCACTGAGTCCGGCATCGGCAGATTCGGTACAGCCGTCTCCGACAAAGTTGCGGCGGTTGTAGGTCAAGTGCATCAGACGGACGCCCATTCTGCGCCAGTCATCAAGCCAGTGCAGTTCCGTCTGTCCGTCTTCCATCTCTCCGACAACGGGGGGACCGTTGACGCTCCAGACAACGGCAATTTTGCCCTCGTCATTGATGCGTTTGATGTCATCGCAGTTGCCTGCCTGGGCAATGGTGTCGTTGAAGTGGCGCAAAAGCTGGATATTGCATGCCATACGGCGGATATCCTCCTCGCGGGATTTGCCCTCGGCGACCGTCTGAATGGTACAATTCAAACCGCTTGCACGCAGTGCATTGCGGAAGAATCCGGCGCACTCCGGATCATTGCAGACTTCGTCATACTGCATCCACTCGATGCGTTTGTTCAGCTCTCTGGAGCCGACATATTTTTCTTTGAGTTCATCCCAGGTGGTCACGATTTTATGATTCCAGCAGGCGGAGGGAAGGAATCCGAAGTGATCCATGGCGAACAATTCGCGGTGGAGTTCCAGACCGTGTTCAAGCTGCGCCTGTGTCGGTTTGAGACAATCCATTGCGCTCTTGTATGCCTTTGCGTGATTTTCACAGAGAAAATTCATTTTATATTTGCTCCTTTTCCTTGGGCGGGACTGCCCGGTTTCAAACGGAAATCTCCGTTCTTATAATCAGCAAACAACGGATCGGCAACGATGGTATTTTTATCCATGCCGCTGTATTTCTGCCACTCTTTTAAAGTACGGCTGAAATGGGTTTCTTTTCCGTTGGAGTTCTGCATATTGGCGCCCATGGCGTGATCTTTGACAGGTGACCAGAACACGTTGCCGTCTGAAGAAATTTTGCCCTTGGGCGGCCAGAAAAGATACATGCCGTTTCTCTTCTTGAAATCCACGCAGGAACGGGCGATGATGTTGTTTTTCATTTCAAGATTACCGCAGGCGATATTCATGGCATAAACAGAACCATCCACCACGGTATTATTGAAAAACTTCTGATTCATACCCTGAAGAATAACCACATAACCGCCGCGCCAGAAGATGTTGTTTTCAATCAAAACCTGTTCAGTTCTCCTCAAATCCAGACTGGAACCGGAACCGTATGTACCGTTGACACGGCAGTTGCGGATGATGACATTTTTTCCGCCCCGCGCACGGATAACGCCGTGACGGGTGGTGCTTTCCGGATTAGTAAGCACAAGTCCGTCAAGGATGACATGACTTTTGAAGTTAAGTGTCACAAGGGGCAGATAGAATCCCATACCGTCAAGAGTTGCGCCTTTGCCGGAAATCGTAATGGGCGCATCGCTTCTTCCGCTTCTGGCAAGTTCAATATAGCCGTAGTGTCTGCCGGGCAGAAATTTAACGGTATCTCCCGGGATGGCGGCAAAGCCCGCTTCCATCGGCGTTAATTTGCCCGGTCCTACTTCCAAAACCTGCGGCGCGCGCTGTTCGGCAAGGGTCTTGAATGTGCCGACAGCGGAAAAATATTCTTTCCGTCCGCGGCGATTGGTAAATTTTGCCTGATATTCGTAAACGGTATTCTTCCGGAGGGAAGACAAGCCGATCAGGTGTTTTGCACTCTGGATAACAGATTTTGCATTCTGCCATTTCTTTGCACCCTTTATCCTGAAAAGGACTTCACCCCAGCCGTCGCACTCCGGAGTTTTCCACATAATGACAGCACCGTCAGCAGCAATGTGTTTCACGGTAAGGTCTTTGAACACAACCTGCGGGAACTTGACCACGGGAATATCAACTTTAAGTTTCAGTGCTTCAAATGCCGTGCGGTCAGCAGGTTTGAAATCAGCCAATTTGCGGACGTTTCCCGAAAATTTGATCGGCGTTTTGACAAAATCTTTATCCCACAGATTCCAGCCGAGACCTTTCCAGCCGACTTTTCCGGCAATGAAATTATCCTGAACGGTCAGCGGAATAAGTTTGCTTTCAGCATAAAAATCCCCTGACATTAAATTATATTTGATGATACTTTCAGGACAGGCACCCTTGCCGCGGTAAGAAAGTTTATTATCCATCACATTGCCGATCACATGATTGCGCAGCGGATTGCCGGTATAACTGTTGATGGAGTAATTGTAATCAAACAGCGCTCTCTGGCGCAGAGTCATTTCCTCATTGCCGAACCAGTTGCCGATAAAGAGATTGTCGTGACTTCTTTTCATCGTGAGAAATGTACCGCGCTCCGTATTGCCCCAGCCGCGGCAGCCGGTGACGAGAGTCCATGAAGAACCGTCAATCACAGCACCGTTTTTATAGTTGTGGTAAAAGTAACAGTTTTTGATGGTGTTGTGTTCGGACTTGTTTTTATCATAGGGCATATTCATCCGCATATAAATTGCTTCATAGTAGTTGGTGAAATGCAGATTTTCAAGATGGATATAGCTGCCGTGGATACGCAGTCCGATACGGGCGCGGGCAACGGCAACGCCTGTTTGCTCCAATGCGGCAAAGTGGACATAGAGTTTTTTCTTCTTCTGATCGTAAAAGAAAGTTCCGGGGCACTCTTTTGCCAGTTCAGGATTTTTCACTCTCTGCAATTCAATGCCCGACGGCACTTCCTGAACGGTATCATAGGCGATATCCCGGCTGAAACGGAACTCCTGAAACTGTCCGGGCTTTTTGACGTTGAGGATATAAGCACCGCTGAGAACGGCTTTTTCTCCCGGCATACCGATAATACGAATGGGGGAACCCGGTTTTCCGCTCTGGCCGTTATAGCCGACAGAACCGTCCCGGGTGTTGAAACGCACTTCATTTTCAAAGTACATACCGCCCTTGAGATAGAGCGTGTCGCCTGCTTTGAGAATTTTTGCTGCGTGCTTGACAGAACGGAAAGCGGTCTTGAGAGTTTTTCCGTCATTTTTATCGCTGCCGGAGGGAGAAGCATAAAAGGTGCGCCCGGGCTTTTTCATCTCTCCTGCACCATACTTTGAAACATCAACTGCCGACAGAACAGCAGCG
>JAZQYS010000075.1:0-7215 GCA_045633645.1 Victivallaceae bacterium
TGCCAATGCCGTCATCATGAAGATACTGCCGCAGTTGAGTGCATTCGTACACAATCAAACGGATGTGACCGATATTTTCAAACCGGCCTTGAAAGCACTTATCACGGAATTCAAAAATAATGAGCAAGCTGGAAATGATAACAAAATTCAGGAACATTATCTGACTTCCAATAGTGATGATCAATTGATCATTCAAAAAAGTGACAGAACACTCCACGATTATCTGCAAGCTGAATTGAAACTGCATTTCAGAAATTTCCATATTGATATAAATGCTCTCTGGCTGGAGCTGAGCGGAGAATGATCAAACGTTTTTTTGCTTCTGCCCTGTGGCTTTTGGAAAACTATCCGGTCAATTGTCCCCGGGAGACTTTTGCCGGATGGCTCCTGATGTGTATCTGCAAAAACAATGAAAACAGTAACGCACAGAAAAGGGAATTGATTGAAAGAGTCCTGTATTTTCTGGAATTGCCGGAACGGGCGCATTTTGAAGAAAAACTTTGCAAATTCATCAGCTCTTACAATTTATCCGCAAAGAAACGCCAACGCGGCATTGTGCAGCAAGAAATCACACACCAAGTGGATTGGACTCTGACGTATTGTGAAAATATGATCAATAATCCGGGACGGCTGACGCATTTTATCGCCAACCCTATCAGAAAAGTCTTTGACCGGCATCTGCTCTCTGTGCTGCAGAAAATCGCCGGAGAGCTGTTGGAAAATCTGGAGTTTTTCGCAGCTTTGCTGGATACAGATGAATATGCTCCGCGTATTGTTCGACTTCGTCAAGTCCTTCCGGCAGGAGAAGAACTTTCTGCCGTTCCCTACGATGAACACGCAGCATGGAAACTTCGTCAGCATCCGGAAGGACGAATCCTCGCCGCTGAAATTGAAAAATGGCATTTTCACTGCGGCTGCAGCATGAGTAAAAAACTGGATCCCAGACAAAAAATGCAATTGGAAGAATTGCTTCAGGTAATCATCGGCGAAGACGGTCAAATCTGTTTCAATGAAAATGATCTTCTGGAGGGAATCGCCATCATCCAAAGTGCACAAGCACTCTGCAGTCGCAGTTTTTCCATCAAATACTGTCATCTGGCAGCAAAAAAACCTGCCATCGAATTGCATCGATGCCTGCCGGACAGGTCGGAACAACGAGTTATGATCTCCAAAAATCCCGATGAATTCAACAAAAATGATCAAACGATCGCTTACCGTACAATCGGGAATAAACCCAGCGGTCTTCAGCCGGATATCATTTACAAATGTTCAAATATCAGCGTTCATGGCGAAAAGCAGATATTCTACCTGCTGGGAGATGCAAAAAATTACGAAAAAAGTGATTTCGGTCCGGCACTGTACGCTATGCTTCACTATCTTCTGGCTTTTTCAGAACTTCTGAATTTACCGCCGGATTTTTTCAACGTCCTCAATCAGAAACAGTTTTTAAAAATCAGCGGCAGTTACAAACGCATCGTACTCTTTTTCCCGGAAGAAAAAAAAGAAAACATTGCCCGGGACCATCCGATCGAACTCGTTTTCAGCACCGACCTGGCTGTTCTGGCAAACTTTTTCACGCAGGCATTTGATTGCTGCTGCAACATCAATTCTGCCGCCCGATGACTCTGGCTGACAGAGGAGGTATTTTTGACACCGGTACAAAAGAGAAACATTTGGAATTTTCTCCCGTTACCGGCACGAAAGTACACTGGACAAAACTGTAAAACTGTTTTTTAACGGCGGCTTATCCAGTCGCCGTGTTTTACAAGCTTATTCTGAAGATTTGCAGGTACTCACAGGCAACGCCGGTGGGTTTTATTGACTCAAGGCGTTTAATCATTTCAATCAGCGCAGGCGCGGGTTCGCTCAGCAGCTGATTCAGCTCTTTTTCATCAGCAGGACACTTAAGCATATATAATCTCCTTACAAAAAACCAACTATCCAGTTGCTTTTTCAATATACCGCTTTCTGCTCCGGAAATCAAATTTGCAATTGAAAAATTTTCAAAACGCATTATATTCATTACAGAAAAAAACAAACTACGGAGGATAAATCAATGAAAAAGCTGTTATACATCAATGCCGCGATCAATCAGGAAAACTCCCGGACGGAGCGTCTGGCGCAAACCTATCTTAAAAAACAGACAGAAAAAGGAAACGTTGAAATACAGACCGTTTCCCTTGCTGAAGAAAAAACGCTCTCCTCTCTCTTGTGGATGCAGCTGCAGAACCGTCAGGAGGCGATTGAACAAAAAGATTTCAGCACACCGTATTTCCGTTTTGCCCGCGATTTTGCCGGTGCGGATGAAGTCGTGATGGCGTGTCCCTACTGGGATATGAGTTTTCCCTCAATTTTCAAAGTCTACCTTGAACACATTTGTATCAACGGATTGACTTTTCATTATGACGAAACAGGTATTCCGCGCGGCTTGACCGCTGTCAAGTCCGCCGTCTACATCACAACTGCGGGCGGATATATCGGAGAAAACAACTGCGGTTTTGATTATGTTCAAAAACTTTTTTCCGGTCTTTTCGGAATCACCGACATCAGTTTTTACAGCGCAGAAGGACTGGATATCCGCGGCAATGATTCAGAAAAAATCCTCGCTGAGGCAATGAAAAAAATAAAAATCGGCTGATACCAAAAAAATTTAAAACGGGACAGGGCGTTTGACAACACACCTGTCCCGTTTTTTCAACAACTGCGTTTTTTACAGGTGTTGTCAGCAATTACCGGTATTGTTGACATGAACAACAAGCGGCTTGAGCGTATCTTCCGCTTCGGGGAAAGCCTGAGCGTGAATGCGGTACGCACCGTCAATTGCGGCATTGACCAGTTTCAATCCGCTGCGCGCGCCGACATATTGGCTTCTTCCTTCATAGCCGCCCTGGACAAGTACATTCCCGCAGTTGAGATAATTCATATAAGCTGTTGAACAATACAGAATGAATGTTTTACGGAACGGGGAATGCCACTTCATTTCCAGACCGAGTTCGTTTGACAGCTCACCCGGTACACCGATAAAACAGACGTCTCCGATGGATACAACCTGAATTTCTGTTTCAATTTCATCCTGTCCTCTGTATGCTTCATGAACTTCACAAATTGCACGGCGCGGCAGTTTGACCTTTTCAATAGTCGCTTCCAGCGCGTCGCTTGCAACAGCGTAACAGTTGGGCTGCCTGGTGGCACAGATGACGGCATCAATTGCCTCCATTGCCAGATTGGAACCGACTTTTTCAATTGCGCCGACACCGGTTTCGTGACCGCGCGGCACAGTATCCCCGCAGGCTCCGGACAAAAAGACGGCATTGGCACCGGTTTCCTGTTCAATATAACGGCGGAATGCGCCGGGATAATCGGCGGATATACGCAGTCCGCCGATGCCGGGTGCATGTCCTGCCAGCGGATGGGCGGAATAGTTGCCGATAATGCAATACGGCTGATTGGTTTCGGCGTTGAAAAATGCCAGACCGCCCAACTCCTTATCGCAAATACCGTCAGCAATTTTTTCCATATCGCGGCGGAACGGCAGGAACGAACAGCGGTTGTCTCCGGTAACGAAACGGCGATTTATATTGTAATCACAGTTTTTGCTGTAAAAATAAGATTTAACGTCCACATATTCAGCATTGGCAAGTTCGACAGCAGTCTCTTTTGTCCAAATGAGCAATTGTTCAACATATTCTTTATCCAGCAGATTACCTGCCACGCGGTCGCGGCTGTTGGGACCGCTGTGCGTATGGGTGCAGCTGAGAATAACACAGGCGTCTTCAACGCCGAGCGCAGAAGCAGCAGCAGCACGGAGACGGCTGCAGTTGCACTGATCTATTCCGAGCAGATCGTAACCGAAAATGGCAATTTTTTTTGTTCCGTTATAAAAACATACTGCGGTAAGATAGAGTTCATCATATTTGCAGACAGAAACATCGTTTAAACCGTAACCGCCGAGTTTTGCTCCGATTTCCGGAGAAATAATTTTTTTGGCAAATGCTATTTTCATAATTTTTCATTCCCTGATGTTGTAGTAACGTTTGACTTACTTTACTGCAGAAACGTTAAATTTCAAGGTTCAGTTTCATTTTTTCATCAATATTCTCAGTACAGCTCAGGATAAAAAAATACTCTGATGATTTTTCACCAGAGTATCAAAATAATCGGTGGTCAACCCTATTTATTTTTTATAAGGCGTATATTTTTTATAGATTCCCTTTTTAACTTCAAAGGGTTTTCCGCGGCGGATGACAATTTGATCAATAACTTCCCCCTTGTCACTGGTACAAGTAAGGAGCAAACCATCCTTCTGAACTTTAACCTGAGTCACGCTGAATTGTCCGCCGGCGCCATTAGGTCCATCGTTGACATACACGGGGAAATGGATATTTTTCAAATCCCCGGGCGTCAGACGGCAGGGACGCAAGGCCGTAGGCACCCGCTGCGCTCCGGCGAGCTCTTTGGAAACCGGATCAAAACGGTAAGGTGAATGGATATCACCGCACAACCACAGGTCAATCCGGCATTGGGGATTTTTTCCGTAAAACACAGACGCAAAAGAGGCGATATTCTTTGAATAATACCGGGACTCCCACTCAAACGGTGTTGCATGAGCAAGGACGATCCGCTTTTCAGCGGTTTTGCACATATCGCTGTTAATCAGCTTCAGAAGCCATTGTTTCTGCTCTTCAAAGTGTTTCCGGGTATCCGTCAACAGCGTGTAATGACCATCTTTTGCCCGGCGGCCTTTATCTTCTCCCGTATCAAGAACAATATAAAGCACTTTTCCGTAACGGAACGCATAATAAGGACAGCCGAAATACTGAACAAATTTATCCGTCTCCGGTCCCCGGTATTCATGATTTCCGCGAACAGGATAAAAGGGAGCTGACACGCCTTCCTGCCTGAAAGGAATCAGAAAACTTTCAAAATAATTTTTGTTGAAATCAGTGAATGTACTTGTCACATCACCCAGAGAAACCAGCAGATCGGTCTTTTGGAACAAACCTTTTCTGACAAAATTCCGCACAAGATTTTCTCTTTTTTCATCAGATGTTTGCGTATCACTGATGGCAGTCATGGTATGTTCAATACCGTCATTGGGCAAGGTTGTGAATTTGCCGGAGGCAATCACCCCCGGAATTCTCTGCCGGTTCAGTATCTCAAATTGATAGCGTTTGCCGGGCTGCAGATTTTTGAGTTCAATGCGGTGTAATTTTTTCCGGGGAAACATACCGTAATGCGGCTGTTCTCCGACAACAGACTTTTTTCTCTGTCCTTCTGCCCAGTAACGTACAGCAGCTGCGATATTTTCGGAGTATTCAAAGCTTATCGCGGCTTTATCCGTGGAAACATGAGTAACAAAAGGTCCGGCAACGACAGCGGGAGCAGATGTTTTTTTCGGAGAAGAAACCGTCCTGCTTTTTTCGGACACGTTGTTTTTGACAACAGGCACAATCTTTTTTTCTGAAGAAACGGACTTTTCCTCCCGGGGCTGTTGAACTTTTACCGGTGCTTTTGCAGCCGGAGAAACATCTGCAGATTGACTGTTCCATTCTCCCGGAGCAATTCCTGCGGTTCCCGGCTTGGTCAGGACGACCATATCCACATATACAGCATTGGGTTTCTTTGAGTTCTTGTTGTAAGCAGGACCGGTAAACTTGGCAGAAAACCAGCACTCCCAGACGTTGTTATCAGACACGCCGTCAGAGAGGATATAGAAACTGCTCATATTGAATTGGATTCCCCAGCACAGTCCCCAGAACCAGGCACGGTTTGCCAGATCAAGACTTCCGGGAAGCTTGTACCAGTGATACTTTTCATCAGACGGCAGATTTTTCATCATCATCTTGATTTTTTGCTTATTGCCGGTACTGTTGCTCAAACCGAAAAGACGGGGAGCATGCAATCCTGAACGCAGTCTGACTTTTCCCAGGTGGTGATAGCGTTCATCCGGACCATAGCAGATCATTGCCTTGCCGGTGATGGACTCAGGATCCTTGACAACCGCAGCTTTCATCGACTCATAGGGATTGGCCAAACTTACTCCGGCGAGACGGATATTTTCGTCCGGAACTCCTTTGAATTTTTCCGGACGGGGCATATTTTCCTCAAGGGCGGCAAAACGTTCATTCAAACGATCATAAATAAAATCAAGTTTTGTTCCTCTCCAGTGACGGATATAACGGTCAACCAGAAGCCGGCATTCCGGGATAAGGTCTTTCATATCAATTCCGGCTTTCTGGAACACGGGAGAAAATTCCCGGCGGGCAAGAAGACTGACCCACAAAAGCGAAATCATATTTTCTTCGATACGACTTCTGCGGGGATCACCCTGGGGATAAAATGCGGCTGCTTTTTTCATCCGCTGATAGTTTCTCAATGCAAATTCTCCATTGAGGTAATGCCAACGGGAAGCACTCAGAACTGTCTGCCGGGTGGGGTGAGTCTTGACGCCCTGACGGATTTCTTCAAAATATGCCCGCATCAGCGGAGCGGCTTTGGAGCCGTAGTAATGTTTAAAAAATACATCAATAAGTTTTTCCACATTCCGCGAGGTATCCATCAGCATTTGATTGCCGATAAAAATCTGAAGATCATAGAAAGGCTGAGGGGTAAGAAGATCCTTTTCTGCCTCAATAAAAACAGTTTTGGCTTTCAGTTTTTGAACCAGCTGCAAGTCAGGCTGTATGGCATCAACAAGGACCTCAATCCGCGGCGGATTGAAATACTTGCGTCCCAGATTCCAATAATCGCTGAATGCGATATGATTACTGATTTTTGTCCAATCATGGAGAAATTTCAAACGATGCTGATTCAGGGGATGAGTCAAAGGTCTGAATGCATCCGCCTCAGTGAAACGATCTGCCAGCTGAACAATCACATTTTTGGCAGGACGGGTAATTTTGGGAACATTGCGGACGGCAGAATAGGCGGAAATTTTGATCAGAACATCCGGATATTCTTTGGCAATTTCGTTGGCAACAAAGTTGATATAACGCAGATAAAGACCGGTTTCATTTCCTTCAATTTTGCTGATTTTGGTACATTCCGGACATTTGCAGACGTAAGGCATATTATCCAGAACACTGATATCGTAGCGGATGGGCCAGGTGTTGGGAGTTTTGCCGACCCGGTCTTCTTTGATCATCTTCCGCAGAGAATCCAGCGTAATTTTCCACACATCTTTATTGGACATGCACAAAGAACCCTCTCTGATAT
>JAZQYS010000076.1:0-6763 GCA_045633645.1 Victivallaceae bacterium
TTTGTTCCGGCTCAATGGGCGGCAGCGGAGGATTGATTTTTGCCTCTTTGCACCCTGAACTGGTTGACGGTATCGCCGTCATGGGGGCGGCGACTGATCTGGCAAGTTATGTTGACTGGTGTGAGCAGCAAACTCTGGAAGTTTGCGGGAGAATAGCTTCTGCCATCCGTGAGTCTTACGGCAGTTCTGAAAGAATGTTCCGGCACAGTGTTTGCCGTAATGCTGCAAAACTGACAATGCCCTGTCTGTTTTATCACGGGGCGGATGACAGAATTATTCCGGTATCTCAGGCGCGCCGTCTTGCCGGATTGATGGCAGACTCCTCCAATTTTTTCTACCGTGAAATTTATCAGGGTGATCATGATTCCCCCTGTGCTTTCATGCCCGAAGTTTTGTCACTTCTGCTTGAAAACATCTGTTGAACAAAGCGTTTTTCCGGCAAAAGTATGTGAAAACAGAACTGTATGTTGCTGAAAAACTTGAAAAAAAATTTTTTTGGTGTAAATTAGTTTAATTATGGATTTTTTTTGAATTGAAAAATTTTCTGTTTAAATTGACTGTAAGGAAAATCGGAAATGTTGAATGACAAAAGAATGAAATTTGTCGGTGCCGCCAAAAGTTTTACACTTATTGAGCTTCTTGTTGTTATCGCGATTATCGCCATTCTTGCAGCTATGCTGATGCCGGCACTGCAGCAGGCACGCAAAAGAGCGCGCAGTATATCCTGTTTATCCAATATGAACACCATCAGCAAGGCTCAGGCAATGTATTCTGATGCCAATGGAGATTGGATTGTTGCAACCAAAACCACTGCAACCACAGCCAAGTTCACAGATGCCACACATCCGGCAGAGCGCGCCTGGTTTGTCAAACTTATTCCCTATGGCGTTATTGTTGAAGTTGAATCAAAAACCGGTTATGTCGGCTTTTTGAAAACCAAGGGAACTGTTGCCTGTCCCAACGAAACCGGCAAGTTTTACGGCGACAGCGGCATCACTTCCGGAAAATATTACACGTTCTGCCACTATCTTACCAACGGATATCTTGTCGGTGCAAATTGTCCCGGCATTTCAATCAACTTCAAAATGCACAAAATCAAGGCGGCGAAGCAGCCGTCCAAAGCATATTTTGCGGGAGACTCCAAGCAGCGGGCATATCCTGCCTACCGCACAAACGTTTCTCTCGGATTCCGCGACAACGGTGTGGATGACCGTGTTGATGCCGGTTCAGACTATCCTGTCGGCAACGGCGGAGATTGCAACATGGCTTTCATGGATGGCCATGCCGGACACCTGAAACTTGCTGAAGTTCGAAGTATGGGCGGTGCCAGTGGTCCTCATGTCGGACAGAGAGGTGTTGACACCAATGATGTCGGTGTGGATTTCTGAATTTGAGAGAGTAACAGAAAATGAATGTCAAGATAATTTCTGCTTTTCTTGCCGTTTGTACTGCTTTTTTGTGCAGTGGAGAAAACTTTGAAAAACTTGCTCCCATGAAAAACGCACGCCGTGAGTCTTTGACCAAAGCCGGTTGGACTCTCAGCGGAAAATATGATTTGCCTTACGGCTGGTACATCAGCAAGTTCGGTTCCCAAAAACCGGAATACCGTGTGGTGGAATCCGGAGACGCCAAGCAGGGAAAATATATTTTCATCCGCGGCGGATTTACTGTTGATGCCACCATGGTCAAACAGCAGATAGAGCATGAATATGTGGTTATGGAGTTTTCTGCCAAAGCGGAAAAGAAGAATTCCTATATCGTATTTTATGCTTATTTGATGGATAAAAAAGGCAAAAATCTGGGACAGCGCGGTTACAGCAAAGCCATCGGAACTTCATGGCAAAGACATCAACTGAAGTTAAAAATGCCAAAGCGTCCGTCTGGGGTGGAAACGAAGATCACCCCGGGGTTTTATTCCCAACAGGGAATATTCCTGGATGATGTAACATTCCGTTCGGCATCGGAGAAAGAATTTTCAATTCCTCCTGTGCCGCAAAAAAAAAATGCACTGATGGACTTTGAGTTTTCCGGAATCGACGGCAAAACTGAATTTACTGACAGAACCGGAAACTTCACTGTTTATTCTGATTGCGGAAAATTTGTATCTCAGCACAATGCGCTCCGGGTCGCTCAGGGAGCGCGTTTTCGTATTCCCTGCAAAGACGGTGCTTTCGGTGAAACTTTTACCATGAGCTGCTGGATCAATAAAGCATCTCTCGGCGGACTTTTTCATACGCCGATTCTTTCCCGCGGCTGGCAGCGTGCCGGCTCCTATTTGAATCCCGTCAAGGGTGAATTTGACTTTGCGTTCTATGTGGATATTCAACTTCCCGGGTTTGCGGCAGGAGTCCACGATGCTTTGCAGACCAAAGGGCATTATTACAACATGAATATCAGTTATCTTGCGCCCCGGTATCTGCTGATCGATTCCAATAAACCGCTTGCGCTCAACCGCTGGCAACAGGTGACTGCCGTTTATGACCGCGGTGCAGTCAAGATGTATCTCAATGGTAAACTTATCGGTGAAAATAACAAAAAAACTGATAAAAAACTGATGACTTCAGGACTTGATATGTATCTGGGTGGATTCCGCTGCAAAGGGGAACGGGACAATAAAATCTCCGCAGAAATGCTGATAAAGTCCCTGCGTGTTGAAGGACGCGCGCTTTCAGCTCAGGAAATTGCTGCTGATTTTGAAAAAGAGAAAAAAATTCTGCCATTCAACGATATTTATCCTGATCTGGTCGGTATCAGAAATTATTTTCCTGAAGATATGATGGAGTTGGATCAGCCGATGAAAATCCGTCTCCGCCGTACAGCAGAATACAAAAAGAATTTACCCTCAGATCCGTACAAAGGAAAAAAGAATATCTCCACCCGTCTGGAGGCTTCTCCTGAACGTGTCAATCTGATTCTTGACGGCAAAGTTACAGCCAAAGTCAACGGACATGGACATGTTCAGGACAACGATCATCGCCTGTCGGAGTTTGTTTCTGACTTTGCCGCAGCGGGTGTCGATTTGGCAGGCTCCGGAGTCGGTGCTGTCTGGCAGGGTATCGGCAAGTACAACTGGGAGTTGATAGACCGGCGATTGGAGCTTTATATCAAAAACAATCCCCGCTGCCTGATTGATGTTACCATCGGAACTTCTCCGCCGCAGTGGTACAGAAAACAGTTCCCTGAGGAACATGAAGTCTATCTTTACAAAGGTAAAAACGGCTGGGAAAGACGGCGTTGGACCGGACACGGCGGTTTTCTCGGTTCCGACCGTTATCTGCGTGACTGCAGTAAAATGGTGCGTGATATTGTCCGCCATATTGAAAACTCTCCCTATGCTTCCCACGTTTACGGTTATCTGGTTTCCGGCGGTGATGCCGGTGAATGGTACTGGCCCGGACAGTTTTCCGGCGGTCCCACGGGATACTCCGTGCCGACACGGAATGCATTCCGCAACTGGCTCCGAAAGAAATATAAAAACGATGTCAATCTGCTGCGCCGTGCCTGGAAGTCACCTCTTCTTACCTTTGATACGGTTGAAATTCCCATGCCCGAAGAACGTTACAAGTCTGAAAACTTTGCATTCCGTGATCCGGAACAGTCCGTTCCCGCAACGGATATGAGATTATTTATGCAGCACCGTAATATTCTTAACATCAATACAATTATGAGCGGTGTCCGTAAGGAGGCTCCCGGAAAACAGGTGACGACTTATTACGGTTATTCTCTGCATTATCTCGGAAATTCGCTGCTGGGATTTTCAGGTTTGCAGACCGTTTCTGATATTCTCCGTAATCCCAATATCGACTGGATTGCCACCCCCATTGATTATTACCGCAGACGCGGCGGTGAACCCGGTGTCAATATTGCCGGATTCATCGGCAGCAGTTCTCTGCACGGTAAAGGTATCTGGCGGGAGGAGGATTTGCGGACTCATCTCTTTCCCCGAATCAGTTCCGGGCGCACCGGCAGTTTGCGGGAAACCAATGAAGTTATCCGCCGCGCTTACAGCTACACGCTTGCTGAAGATTACGGCATGTGGTATATCTGTCAGTTCGGACTTCACGGTTATCACCAGAACGGTATTATGGATGATTCGGCGAAAATGAAAAAAATTGCCGACAAAGCCGCTGCCAATCCCGGAAAAAACGTGGCGGAAACGGCGTTCATTTTTGATGAAAAAGATTCCGTGAATTATCTTTGCGCCTACCGTTTCGGCAACTTTTTTGATCATTGCGGATTTTATCTTTTCCGTACAGCCCACACGATGGGAGCCCCCTTTAAACTTTACTTTTCAAATGATATCAGCGATCCCCGGATGCCGGACTATAAACTTTATGTGTTCATGAATCCCTGGTCTGTTACAGACGCTCAAAGAAAGGCTATCCATGACAAACTGCGCAAAAACAACGCTACAGCATACTGGTGTTATGCCCCGGGATATCTGGACGGAAAATCGTTCAACTTGAAAAATATGAAGACTTTGACCGGATTTGACTTCAAAGAGGAACGCACCGTTAAAAATTTCAAAGTCAAATTTCAGGCGGGATCTCCTTTTGCCGATGTTCCGGCATTGAATGCTCCTGATATTGCTCCGGTGTTTTCCGTTGCTCCCGATTCCGGAACTCAGATTGTCGGCAGGGACGGCAAATACAATCTTGCGGCAATAAAGAAATACAACGGATTTACATCAGTCTGGTCGCTTCTGCCGCCCAACAGAGAAATGCTGACTTCACTCTGCCGTCTGGCAAATGTGCATGTCTACACGGACAGCAACACGCTTTTGCTTGCCAATGACAAATATCTTGCTCTGCATCCGGCAGGAACGGAGCCTGTTACTGTCACATTAAGGGAAAAAGCACTTGTTCAGAATATGCTCACTGGAAAAAGTTTGGGACGCTGCAAATCCTTTGTCTTTAAACCGGCATATAAAGGCCAGACTGCCATTTACGAATTGAAAAAATAAGGAAATTATCTTGATGTATACTCCCCGTTACGCAATGTTTTTTGACATGCATACCCAGGAAGGGTGTCCTGTTGTCGGAAAAAACTTTGATGCTGTAAAGTTTGCGGAAAAACTGGAAAATGCCGGTGTTGATCTTGTCGGATTTCATGCCAAATGCAATCAGGGCTTCTGTTATTATGATACGGCAGTCGGCTGCCGTCATCCCTCTGTTCCCGCAGGACGGGATATTTTCGGAGAAGTTGTTGATGCATGTACGCAAAAAAATATCAAAGTAACGGCTTATTTCAACTGCGGACTATCCAATGAGGATGCCATCCGTCATCCCGACTGGTGCCGTATCGGTATGAACGGGGAACTGCTGCATCCTGAAATTTTCAAAATCGGCTGGGTATCTCCCTATATCCGCACGCTCTGCCCGAACTCACCCTGGCGCGATCAGCTTTTTAAAATGATTACAGAAGTCAGAGAAAAATATCAGGTTGCAGGATTTCTGTTTGACAGTTTCAACGCATTTCCCTGTACCTGTCCGCGTTGTACTGCAAGAATGAAAGAGCTTGGCATGGATTACACTGACCGGGCGGATGTTATTGCTTTTGCCCGTAAGTCCGTGCTGCAGCTGGCGCAGGATATTTCAAATCTGCTTTCTCCGCAGGAAAACGGATTGTTGTGTTATTTTCTGGGGATATCTCCCAAAGATAACGCAAAAGTCGGCTCCTATCTTGAATGTGAATGTCTGCCGACAAATCCCTCCTGGGGATATGATTTGCTGCCGTTGACTGCCCGTTATTTCCGCAATCTGAAAGATTGTCCGGTTTTGAATATGACGGGACGTTTCAACGACTGGGGCGATTTCGGAAGTCTGCGTCCTGAAGCGGCAATCGAATATGATCTGGTTTTCGGACTTGCCAACGGCATGCGTCCCAATATCGGAGATCATTTACATCCCCGCGGAGATTTGTTTGATTGTGTCTTTGAGCGTGTCGGCAAAGTTTATAAAAAACTTCAACAGCATGAAACATGGTTTGAGAATGCCCGTCCTCTTGTGGAACTTGCAGTTGTTTCTCCGGGAGGCGTTGACAAAACGCCGGAGCTGGTCGGCATTACCCGTATGCTTTCAGAACTGCGTATTCAGTTTGATATCATTGACGAAAATTGCGACTGGAGCAAATATTCTCTGCTGATTCTTCCGGATACGGTCACTTTAGCTGAAGACATTGCCGTGCTGGTCAAAAAACATCTTGATTCCGGTAAAAAAATCATTGCAACAGGAAAGTCCGGATTGAATCCTGCAGAAGATGCTTTTGTTTTTGAGGATGCCTGGGGCGTAAAACATCAGGGTAAATGCGAATGTAATCCGGCTTATTTCAAACTTGAAGGCAGGTTTGCTTCTGAGTTGCCGGATATGCCGCTTGCCGCCAGAATGTCCGGTGAAAAGGTTGCTGCCCTGGAGAAAAGTGAAATTGCCGGATTTGTGTATTCTTCATGGTATAACAAACACTGGGACGGTAAATATTCTTATTTTTACACACCGCCTGCTGAGAAAACAGGTATGCCGTTTCTTGTGCTGTCTGAGCAGTGTGCTTATTGCGCATTTCCTCTGGCTCAAGCGTATTATACGCAGGCGGCACCTGATTTGCGTAAAGTGATGGCGTTGCTGCTCCGGCATTTTATTCCGGAGACTCTCGTTTCAGCGGATAAATATCTGCCGACATTTGCGCGGGTATTTGTGACAGAAAAAGACGACAGCCGAATTATTCACCTGCTCAATTATCTGCCTGAATTGCGCGGCATGAGCCTTAT
>JAZQYS010000077.1:0-3499 GCA_045633645.1 Victivallaceae bacterium
TAGTGGGCATTGATAAGTTTCATCGGCAGCTGCAGCTGTTCAACAAAATGCGCGGCACTTTTCATTGCCTCTTTTTCTTTGGGAACATTGCCGTTGACCGTGGCAAGATCGCTGATTGTCGCACTGCGGATGATTTCCGGCAAAGTCATCACATCCGCACCGTTTGACGGTTCGCGCAATTCACGGACAACCTGTGCCGTATCGGTATGAAACTCCTTATGGAACACGCAGATGTCCCCCGGACGGATATCCACCAGATCAGAATCACAACGTCCTTCAAGAGTTGCACCGTTTTCAAGTTTCAGAAAAAATATTTTTATCATATTATTGATTTATGTCCTTATAAAACAAAAAAATTATATTCCAACAGAATATAGCCGTTTAACTTCTGCTTTTCAAGGGCAATACAGACAAATTTCAACTGAATCCGGATTATTCTTCTGAATTCCGTCATCGCGGTATCGTTAAAAAAAAAGGCTCTCTGACTGCTTCAGCACCGGGCAGAGAACTTGATATGATGGATATTTATTCAATGCAAAAGTTCCTGCAATGCAGCCAAGCCCTTTACCGTCAGAAGATACTTCTGCCGGGGATGGCGGGGACTGTCAGGATAGAGCAAACACACAAAGCCTTCTTTAATCGCCGGATTGAGGTAGTTCTTGAGGAAATTTTCTCTGTCTGCCAGAGAAAGTGACTTCATCATCTCCTTTACAGACAGCTGATTATTGCCAACTGCTTCTATGACCTTGCGGACAGAAACATTATCCGGAAGCAACTTGTCGGGTACTTGTCGGGTACTTGTCGGGTCAGCTTGAGGGGTGAACTCTTCAGGAGCAGAAATGACCGGACAAATGCATCTAAAAATTCTGTCAGACACTCAATTTCAACCAATCAGCGAAACTTGCCAACTGCATAAAACCATATTTTTCAAGTTCAAACAAGCGTTTTACATTGCTTTTGTTTATTCTTCTGAAAGCATGGGCAGAGTGTCATCCACGCAGAAAAGATGGCACATCTGATCAAAACGGTCAAGAGAGGCTTCGCCGAATTTTTCCATTGAACGGCGGACTGAGGAAAGAGATTTTTCTTTCATCTCTCCGGACTTTGAAAAGAATTTATCCGCAAGACAAATCAGAATTTCCTCCATCGTTTCAGGAAGAAAATCCTGATGCGGCAGGGGAAGTTCCTGATTGCGGATATCCGCTTCGGTCAAACCGCTGCCGGTATGCCGTTCACAGATACGCGCAAAGCGTTCCAATTCCAAGCCGTGTTCCTGTCCGTAATCGCGCAGCATCTCCGCCCCCGCAATGCCGTGGGCAATGTAGGGCAGAGCGCCGTTGCACAATATCCCCGGTGCATTACAGCGGATAATACCGATATCGTGCAGAAGTGCGCCCGTTGAAATCGTTTCACAGTCAAGTTCAAGTCCCGAAAACTCCAGAATCTGCCGTGCCTTGGCTCTCACCTGAAACGCGTGTTTGAGCATAAGATCACGCAATTCGGGCTCGTCTCCGTAAAAATGAGAAACTATTGAAAGAGGGTCTGTTACCATGATTGTTCTCACTTGCCCGGTTTGTAGTAGTCTTCATGTTCCGGCACAAAAGAGGGCAATATGGGAATCAGTGCCAGAGCAAGGATTCCAATCAATCCGGAAATCAGAAAGATGGATTGATAAACACTGACCGTTCTGCCTGCAAATGTCCACTGAGGCGCAAGCAGAACGCCGCCGAGCAGAAGGGAACTGCCGGTTCTTCCGATTGCCGCACCCAAATTGGAATAAGTGCTGCAGAATGAAATTGCCATCGTCTTGTTGCCCGGACGTGCCAGTGCCAGATACTCCACGGAGTTATTGCAGAGCAGCCAGCTGGTGGCAACGGCATTGAGAAAAATAATCGCTCCGACAAAAATTGAAAATCCGGGCATACGGCAATCAAGATAAAACAGCAGAAGTGCCAGAACAAGAAACACAAGATGTACCGTCAACTCCAGCCACTTGAGTTTGACACGGCGCGTCACAAAGCCGTAGAGAAAATAACCGCAGATACTTCCGCCGATACCCACTGAAGAAAGCAGCTGGACTTTTCCCGGCTCCATCTGCACATATTTACGCAGATAAATCAGCGTCAGCGGCAGCAGCGTGGTGCTGGCAAGAATAAGAATGCACTGATACGCCGAAAATCCGGTCAGAGGTGCATTGCGGATAGAGGTTTTGAGCGATTCACGGAAACGGTAGTGCCCTGTTTTCAATTCGGGATCAACCGGAAACTGTTTGATACAGTACCAGCGGATAAGCACACAAAGTCCTGCCAGAGCAATCGTTATCTGCAAAATCAGAATGGAGGGCTTTTTATCCAGCAGCAATCCCAGAACAAAAAGCAGAACGCCGTTGAAAAACATATAACACGTCCGCATGGTCGAGAAGAATTTTCCCCGTTCATCGGCACGCAGAAAGTTATCCAGAAGCGGATACCAGGCACTGCCGTAAAGTGAACGCTGTGAACAATAAATAAAAGTTCCAGCCAACGCAACCGGAATGGCAAAACTGCCCAGAAGCGGCGCAACTGCAATCAGCAGAAATCCCGTACAACCGATGTAACAGGCATATTCCACCGCGCGTTTCAATCCGATTTTATCCACGACATAGGCATACGGAATCAACAGAAATACACCCATGATTCCGGTGAGACTTGAAGAAAACATCGTCACCGTGGGTGAAGCATTGAGCATGGTGAACAAAAGAATAACAATTGCACTGTAATCAAGCATAACTTCTGAAATACAGCCCGACATCGCCGAACTGATTGCAAAAATACGCGCTTTTCTGCGGACATTATCCGGCAGAGTATCTGCATAAGCCATAATGAAAAAAACTCCCTATTTTTTTATAAGTTTAAAACTTTGAACTTCAAAATCATTTTTTGCATTAAAATAAAGTTTTCCGCCCTTTACCTGATATTTTATTCCGGAAAGAGACTTGCTCACCGCAAAACCCGACGGAATATTGACAACAATCTTTCCGCCGCGTTCACAGACACAAGTGAGCATACCGTTTTCGGCAAGAACAATCACATTTTTGTTATCACTTAATACCTCTTTACCCAGTTTTCGTGCAAGCGTGCGGAAAAACTCAGGATCAAACGCGCCCGGCGCACCGTTGATGTACTCAGTGACACCGTTGACTTTTCTTTCAATGAATCCCGCTTTGCGGTCATTGGCATAGACACCCAGAACTTTATCCTGCGGCAACGTTTTGATACGGGCGGGTCTTTCGTACCAGGCGGTAAAATCGCCGCTGAAACCGCCGACGGTGTAACTTTCTCCGCAGACAAAACCCTTTTTTCCTGCGGCGGAATCCGTTGCAATCAATGCTGCAAGCGGATTTTTTGCGGGAATTTCAAGTTCATATCCGCCGAAACAGATTTTTCTTCTGCCGTCGCGCGGACGCCAATGTCCCCAGATGATAACGGAACCTGACTTTGCCGCAATTGCTCTCAAACGG
>JAZQYS010000078.1:0-2328 GCA_045633645.1 Victivallaceae bacterium
TAAAGAACGTTATCCTGAAATGAAGGCGCTGTATCTTCACTCATTGGGAATGAAAGAAGACGGTTCTTTCGTCCTTGCACCGGAAGAACTGCTGGCATTGCTTGAAGATATCCACGCTGACGGACTGGACGGACGTGCCAATAAAAATTATCTGACACCGGAGTTTGCCGCAGAACTTGCAAAAAGAGATCTTTCTCTTGCCATCTGGACTGTGGATGATGTGGAAACAGCAGAATATTTCATCAATACCGTTCACCCGGAAGCAATCACCAGTAACCGCGCCGCTTACTTGCAGGGCGTGATCGACCTGGGGCAGGAACAGTAAAAATAAAAATGTTGAAGAAAAGACGGGGATTCTAAGTCATCCCTCAACAAATACTCCGCTTTTTTTGAAAAAGAGATCCGCCTTCGCACAAGGCTACGGCGGACAAGTAGGGAGATAAAAATATACCGAAGCCGACGTTTCGGCTTTTTCTCGGGAAAAAAAGTTTTTCTCTTCCCCCCGGGAATCCACTATCCGTTGATCCAGGCGGCAAGATCAGGCTCTTGGGCAAGTTGCGGGGTGTCTTCAAATTCTACTTTGAGGACTGTGCAGAGATCATCCGGGGGCAGGGCGGGGAGACCGTTGATTTTCAGCCGTTTGGTAATAGGATTCCATTCAAACGGCAGCTCTTTTGAATCGTTGAGAAGAGTTACTTTTTTGACCGGAGTTCCGACTTTGACCGCCGTTGCCGTTCTGCCGGGCCAGCGGAAAATGCACCAGTAAGCGGTATTGCCTTTACAAGTCCATGGACCCTGCAAATTAAGATCAACAACTCCCGGACGGCTGCTGCCGATAAGATTGCAGCTTTCGGAGGCACGGATGGCTTCTTCATTGCGGCGGAGCCAGTGTCCCATGACAGAGAGACGCGTGTATTCCTCATTGCGGATATGTCCGTCGGAAGCGGGACCGATATTGAGCAGATAATTTCCGCCGCACTGGGCAGCAAGAATCAAATTCTGAATCAGTTGAACGGGTGTTTTCCAATTCGGATTGAAACGGGTGTAACCCCAGGCACAGGTGTCGCCGATACACATGCAGCTTTCACTCATTTTTCCTTCACCGGCGCGGATTTCCTGTTCGGGGGTGACGATATCCTCGTCTGTACAGGCGCGTTCATTGATGATGATGCCCGGTTGAAGTTCTCTCACCATGGCATTGAGTTCGTGAGAACGCCAGAATGCGGCGCGTTCCGGTCTTGATTTTACCAATTTTGCATCCCAGCCGCCATCATATTCCAACAGGTCGATTTTGCCGTAATTGGTCATCAGTTCGCGCATTTGTTTGTGGATGGTATCAATCATTTCCTGATAAGATTCTGGATATTTTTCAGGTTCAAAATAGCCGGGATTGCGCCAGTTGAGCAGAGAATAATAAAGTCCGACACGCAGTCCTGCTTTGCGTGCGGCTTCAACGTATTCGGCGACGATATCCCGCTTGCAGGGAGATTTTGCGCTGGTGAAATCAGAGTATTTACTGTCAAAAAGACAGAATCCCTCATGGTGCCGGGTGGTTAAGACCACATATTTTGCTCCGGCAGCGCAGGCGGTTTCAACCCATTCTTCGGCACAGCGCGGAGCGGGGAAAAACTGATCCGCAAGTTGAGCATATTCCTTTGCCGGAATGCGCTCTGAATACATTGTCCACTCACCTCTGCCGAGAATCGAGTACAGACCATAGTGAATATAAATGCCCAGACGGGCTTCGTTGAACCACTGCATGTGCGGACGGATTGCGGAGGAGGACATGTTTTTTTCCTTTATTTCAGTGTGTTTTCCCACAAAGTTCTGTCAATCAATTCTTGCATATCTTCAGGTATCGGTGCCTCAAAAGTCATGCGTTCACCGGTTACCGGATGGGGCAGACTTATACGCCGGGCATGCAGCATTTGACGGTCGGCACCCTCAATATTTGTTCTGCTTCCGCCGTAAATCTGATCGCCCAGAACGGGGATGCCGATACTTGATAAGTGAACTCTTATTTGATGAGTTCTGCCGGTTTTGATATCAACTTCCATCAGAGAAACCGGATTGCCGTCAAGGGAGCCGGATTTTTTCGTTCTGTAAAGGGATATCGCCATTTTTCCGTTGCGTTCAACAACCGCCATTTTCTGCCGGTTGACGGGGTGGCGTCCGATGAGATTGACGATTTCGTCGCTGGTTTTCTTCGGAATTCCGCGCACCAGAGCAAGATAAGTTTTTTGCGTGGTGTGTTCGGCAAAGGCTGTTCCCAGTTTGAAAAGGGCATCCGGCGTTTTGGCAACGACCAGACAGCCGGAGGTGTCTTTG
>JAZQYS010000079.1:0-4673 GCA_045633645.1 Victivallaceae bacterium
CACAGAGTCTACTTTCGGAGACAGTATGCTCACCCGTCAGAAGATACTCAGCGAAAAAGCACGCATTGCCGACCTTGAAAAACGGAAGAAACGCTTGAATATTTCTGCCGGAAGCAATGGCATATTTGTTCCCCGCTATTCAGAATTATCTTCAGGTGCCGCGCTTTTTACGGGTATGACCGCAGGGGTTATAAATCCCTCTGAAATGCGGGTGACGGCCTACGCTTCTGATGAACAGCTTGCCCGTTTAAAAAGCGGTATGAGAGTTGTTTTCAGATTCCGTGACAGCAATACGGATAACGGGGGTGTGATTTCCCGTATCAATCCTGTTCCCGCCGTCTTTGCGCCGTCGCCGCTGCTTTCGGTTGCAGGCGGAGAGATCCCCGTCAGGGCTGTTCCCGGCAAACCGGGGGAGTTTGCGCCGCAGCACACCATGTTCAAAGTTGAGATCACGCCTGACAAACCTGTTGTCCAGCAGCAGGGCAGAACGCTGCGGGTTCTTGTCAGCAACCGGGAGATACTCTTTGACAAGTTTGTTTCTTCTGTGATTTATTTCTTCAGAAGCGAATTTTAGGAAGTCTTTGAAAAATTCCCGTCCTGAAGTTATATTATACGTTGTCCTGATTTTTTATATAGGAGTTTGCATCATGTCTGAAAGAATTGCTGAAATCAAACGTACCACTGCCGAAACGGATATTTCCGTCAAAATCAACCTTGACGGTTCCGGAAAAAGTTCCGTCAGTACCGGAATCCCCTTCATGGATCACATGCTGACGCTCTTTGCCAAACACGGCTTCTTTGATCTGGATATCTCTGCCTGCGGCGATATTGAAGTGGATTGTCATCACACCATGGAGGACCTGGGAATCGTCCTCGGCGATGCCATCGCCAAAGCAGCCGGAGACAAGGCAGGTATCAAACGTTACGGCAATATGATTCTTCCTATGGATGAAACGCTTGTCATCGTTGCCCTTGATCTTTCGGGCAGGGCGGGGCTGTATTATGATGTGACCCCCGTTGCTCCGATGGTTTCCAATTTTGACGCCCGGCTCTTTCACGAGTTTTTCCAGTCCCTCTGCGGCCGCTGCGGTATGAATCTGCACATCAAACAGCTGGCGGCGGGAGAGAATCACCACCTCTTTGAAGGCATTTTCAAAGCCTTTGCCAAGGCGCTGGATATGGCGACAACTTATGATCCGCGTATTTCGGGTGTTCTTTCCACCAAGGGTAAATTTGATTGATAAGCAGAAGGGGGGATATTGTGAAAAAGATCCTTGTTACCGGCGGAGCCGGTTATATCGGAAGTGCCTGTACAGAATATCTGCTTGATATGGGCTATGAGGTTACTGTTTTTGATGCTCTTATCACCGGACACCGTGCGGCGGTCGATCCCCGCGCGGCATTTGTTGAGGGCAACCTTGCCGACAGAGAATTGATTTTTGATGTCTGCCGCAAAGGAAGTTTTGATGCGGTTATGCACTTTGCCGCCTTTTCTCTTGTCGGAGAATCCATGAAGAATCCCGGCAAGTATTTCGGCAACAACCTTGCCAACGGTATCAACCTTGCCGATGCCGCCGTTGAAAGCGGCGTGAAAACCTTTGTTTTTTCAAGTACTGCGGCAACTTTCGGAGATCCTGAAAATGTGCCGATCAAAGAAGATGACAGACAGGTTCCCATCAATCCCTACGGTGAATCCAAACTCTGTTTTGAAAAGGTTCTCAAGTGGTACAGTCAGATTTACGGCATGAAGTACGCCGCCTTGCGTTATTTTAATGCCGCCGGTGCAACGGCTCTGCACGGTGAAGACCACCGTCCTGAAAGTCATCTGATTCCGATCATCCTTGAAACTCTGCGCGGCAAGAGAGAAAAACTCATGCTGTTCGGAGACGATTACGATACTCCCGACGGCAGCTGTATCCGCGATTACATCCACATTCTGGATTTGGCTCAGGCGCACGAACTGGCACTTTCAGCTCCTGAAAGCGGACACTACAATCTGGGTACGGGCAACGGACTTTCTGTCTTTGAAATTCTCAAAGCCGCCGAAAAGGTGACGGGAAAAAAGGTCAATTTTGAAATTGCTCCCCGCCGTCCCGGAGACCCCGCCCGTCTGATTGCCTGCAGCGACAAGGCGCGCAAGATGCTCAACTGGCAGCCGAAGTATGAATCTGCCGAGGCAATCATCGAGTCCGCCTGGAAATGGCAGTTGAAATTCCCCGAAGGATATGCTGAATGATCTGGTACGAAAAAGGGCCCTTTACCGTCTTTGACGTGGAAACCACCGGCAGAAGTCCGGTATATGACCGCATTGTGGAAATCGCCGCTCTGCGGATTGAACAGGATGGTACGGAAAGCCGTTTTTCCGCATTGATCAATCCGGGCAGGCGTATACCTTACTCTGCTTCAAGGATTCATCATATCACAGACACTATGGTTGTGACGGCACCCCGTTTTGAAGACATTGCGCAGGACTTTATGGAATTTATTTCCGGCAGTATACTTGTGGCTCACAATGCCCGCTTTGATCTGAGTTTTTTGCAGGAAAGTCTTGCGCGCAGCGGCATGATGATCTGGGAGGGCGACACTATGGATACTCTCCGTCTTTCACGGAGCGTGTTTCCCGGGCTGCCCAGTTATAAATTGCAGGAATTGCGTATTACGCTTGATCTGGGGTGCAACTCCGGAACCGCCCACAGAGCCGGAAGCGATGTGGAGTGGACCGCTGTTTTATTGAGAAAAGCTTTGACTGTTTTGATCGAAGCCGAAAATAAAAGGAAATAAAAATGGCAATAAAAAAGATATGGCGTGAGGCAGGAAAAAAAACTTTTTCTGTTGTTATCGGCGGAGATGTCTGTCCCCGTGAACAAAATTGTGATTATGTGGCAGAGCATGCTGCGGAAATCGTTCAGGCTGTCAAACCGGCTTTTAAAGCCGATGCCCTGAAAATCCTGCAATGGGAGTGCGCCGTTACTGAAGGCGGTGAACCCATCGTCAAAAGCGGTCCCAATCTGCGCTGCCCTGAAAAAGTCCTGAATGTCATGTCTGAACTGGATATTGATGTGGCACTTCTTGCCAACAATCATACGGGCGATTACGGTCCCTCTGAAGTTTTTACCACCATTGACAATATTGAAAAGCGCGGTATGAAAACTGTCGGAGCGGGTGCAAACTCTGCCGATGCCGCCAAACCGCTTTTTATTGAGAAAAACGGTGTGCGCCTTGCCATTTTGAATATCTGTGAAAATGAATTCGGCGGCGCACGCAAAAATGCCGCAGGCGTCAATACCCTTGACCCCTTTGCCAATATCGACCAGATTAAAATGGCAAAGACTCAGGCGGATGTTGTTCTTGTGACGCTCCATGGCGGACACGAATACAATCCCTATCCCTCTGAACGCATGGTCCGTCTTTTCCGTGCCTTTGCCGATGCGGGTGCTGATGCGGTGTGGAACTGTCACACCCATTGTCCCGAAGGTTTTGAAGTTTGGAACGGTGTGCCGATTATTTACAGTCCCGGCAACTTCTATTTCCCCGCCCGTCCCACTTCAAAGAAATCCTGGAGTACGGGCTACATCACCGAGTTTCTCTTTGACGAAAACGGCGTTTACGGTTATGAATTGACCCCCTACGGTTTCGAGTTTGAAAGAATGTTCCTGCTTGAAGGCAAAACCCTTGAAGCCGCTGAAAAATATCTGCTCAATTTGTGCGAACCCATCGGGGATATGGATCAATTGCGCGGTCTCTTTGACTCCTGGTGTACCGGTCCCGGCGTTGCTTATATGGGAAATGTCAATGCCGCAAGGTCTGAAAATTATCCCCCGAACTGGGATGACCCCGCCGTGAAAGCCCAATGGATTCATGTCCGCAATGTCTTTACCTGTGAATCGCATGTCTATCTGCTCCGTCAGTTGGCTTTCATCATTGAAGAAGGACGTTTCAATGAATCCGCTGCCGGATTTGAAAAACTTGCTCAACTTCAGAATCCGGATTTCGTAACGTGGTAGACTTTTCCCGCACACGTCTTTTGATCGGGGACGAGGGCATTGAAAAACTTGCCCGTTCCCGTATCCTCTGTCTGGGGCTCGGCGGCGTCGGCGGCGCCGCCGTTGAAATGCTTGCCCGCATGGGCGCAGGTCACATCACCCTCGTTGACGGAGATGTTTTTTCTGAAAGCAATATCAACCGTCAGCTCGGCGCCTTGGATTCCTCCACCGGAAAATTTAAAGCCGATGTCTGGAAACAGCGTTGTCAGGATATCAACGCCCGCGGCGATTTTAAAGCCGTTGTGCAGTTTATCCGCTCTCAGCAGGATATTGATACTTTGCTCTCAGAACCCTTTGACGTGGTCATTGATGCCATTGATGAAATCAAACCTAAAACCGATTTCCTCGTTTCCTGCAAAGAACGCGGTATTTTTGTTTTAAGCTCCATGGGCGCAGGCGGCAGACGGGATATCTCCCAAATCCGCGTAGCGGATATCAGCAAAACTTTCGGATGTCCCCTCGCTAAAATTGTCCGTAAAAATTTGCGCGAAAGAGGCATCGATAAAGGTATTCCCGCTGTTTTCTCCCCCGAAGAATCCGTCCCCCGCCAACCCGGACAACCCATCGGCAGTATCAGCTATATCGTCTGCGCTTTCGGTCTCCACCTCGCCCAAACCGCCGTCGATCACC
>JAZQYS010000080.1:0-1875 GCA_045633645.1 Victivallaceae bacterium
CAAAGCCGGTATCGGCGGTCCCGGTCCTGTTTCCACAACGCTGCCCAAACAATATAAAAACAGAAAAGTTTATGCTGATCTTGTCGGAACAACTCTGCCGACCTGGCGTTTTGACAAGGTTTATGATGCTGATTCACTTTACGGCTCTGCCCTGAACGTTGACAAGAGAAGTTCTCACAGCAAACGGCATTTCATGCTCGGTATGTATGATGACATCAACCGCAGAACTGTTGTCCGTATCACCCCGCAAGTACCTCAGGACGAGAAGTATCATTTCTACTCTCTCGGAGTTCGCAAAGTTCCGGCAAAAGGTTATATTTTTGCCCTCACTTCCGGATATCTCAGAGTGGAAACCATGCGGTGTGCCAATTTCCAGGAGCCTGACAAAAAGTACGAAATCATTGTTTCTGTCAAAGCTCAGGGACCGGCTTATGTCCCCGGCTCAAAGAAAATAAACGCCGTGTTTATTGACCGTGTTCTGCTTTTGGAACCCGAAAAAGGAAAAAAGAAATGAACAAAAGTTTCATAAAAAAATTTTTCTGCGCCTCAGCATTTCTGTTCGGACTGAGTCTTTCTGCAGAGTTATCCATTGTTCTGCCCGATCATCCCACTGCCTCCGAAAAGATGGCGGCTCAGGAACTTGCGGAACACTTCACTGCCGCCACGGGAAAAAAGTATCCCATCGTAAAAGGTAAAGTTACCGGAAAAGCGATCTACATCGGCACACATCCCGAAGCCGTTAAAATTGCCGGAAAGAAAAAATACGGCAAAGAAGAGTGGCAGCTTACTGCCAGAGACGCCAACACCCTTGCTGTCACAGGCGGCGAACCGCGCGGCGTCATCTATGCCGCATACGAGTTTCTCGAAAATGATCTGGGCGTAATCTGGATGGATGAGTGGAGTATCCATGTTCCCAAACATAAAACGATTCAATGGAAAGAAAATCTGAAACGCTCAGGCATCCCCTCTTTTCCTTACCGCAGTGTCCACACCTACTTCGGTGCGCCTAAAGATTTGTATTTCAAACACATGGCGCGGAACAGAATGAATCATTATCACGATAAAATGGTTTATTCCGGTCCCGCTTTTGACAGAGGCGTCAATTCCGTCACAGGATATCCGAGAGCCTGCCACACTTATTTCAACTACACAAAAGACTGGGGCAAGGCAGAAGAAGAGTGTTTCTCATGGTCACAATCTTCAAGAAAGAGAATCCGTGCCAAAAACGCTTCAGGTCCGGGACAAGTTTGTTACAGCAATCCGAAAACGGTAACTCTTTTTACTGCAAAATTAAAAGAATTTATTGCCATTGATGCAAAGACTCATCCGGCAGGACGCCGTCCTGAAATTTACTGTATCATGCAGAACGATAACGGTGCCGACTGTCAGTGCGAAGGATGTCTTGCGCTGGTCAAAAAGTACAAAGGTTACTCGGGCGCACTGCTTAACTTCATCAACGGTATCGCACGGAATATCCGCAAGGATCATCCGGATATCAAAATCATGACAACGGCTTATATCAACACAAAAAATCCGCCGGTCGGCATTAAGCCGGAATCCAACGTCATGGTTGAAATCGCCCTGCTGGGCGGAGAGTATTCCGGAGAAAAACGTCATACTCACCGTTCCTATTACCACCCTGCCAATAAAGATTTGCGCAAACTCCTTGAAGATTGGAGCAAAATCACCACGCTCGGTATCTGGGATTACTGGATTCTTTTTGCAGAACGCTGGAAATATCCTGCGACCAATGCCCTTAACATTGCAACAAATTTGCGTTTTTACAAAAAAATCGGCGTTCAGTTTGTCTTTGCCGAATGTGAACAGCCTGAATACACCAGTTTGCACCAGCTGCGTGTCTGGCTCGGTTTGCGG
>JAZQYS010000081.1:0-4137 GCA_045633645.1 Victivallaceae bacterium
TCTGCTGCCGATTGTGAAGACGCTCTCGGAACTCGGTTTTGAACTGGTTGCCACCGAAGGAACCTATAAGTTCCTGCAGGAAAACAACATTGCCTCCAAAGAAGTTCACAAACTCAATGAAGGCCGTCCGGATATCTCTGATCTCATCCGCAACCGTGAAGTTGCATTGATCATCAATACGCCTGCCGGAAAACTGAGCAAGATTGACGACAGTGCGATCCGTATGCTTGCCATTCAGTACAAGATTCCGTACATGACGACCATTGCGGCGGCAAGTGCGACTGCTGAAGGTATCCGTGAAGCGAAGAACGGAGATGCTCCGTTGAAATCGCTGCAGGAGTACCTCGGCAAGTAAGAGCTGAAAGGACGCAGTATTTTTATGACAGCAGCAATGTGCGGCGTGTTGTGTATATCCGGCGTAGTTTTGACGTCCGGATTTTACAGCACAGTCATTTTGACATTGCTGCTGTTGCTGTGTATAGCCCTGATTGCGTTGCGTCTGCTCAAAAACCGTGCTGAAAAACTTGCAAAAGAACTGAAAGACGAACAACAGGCCCGCAATGACTTATCGGGCTTTCTTTTGCGTTTTTCAACGCGTTTGCGCGGCGATGAGGGTTTTGAGGGTGTAATGCACATCACTGCGGCGAACGTTGCGGAAAAAATTGATGCTGAAAGTGTCTGTATCTATGAATTCCGCAACGATACTTTCACCGGAGCCGGTGTTCACGGAAATTATCCGCTGATTCACGGTTTCAAAAACACGCCCTTGACGACCCGTCAGCATTTGCTGGAGGCTCTGCATAATGAAAAAATCGTTGCCGGAGTCGGTTTTCCCGGAAGTCTGCTGATTTCCAAAGAGCCGGTATTGATTCCCGATGCAAAATCCGATCCGCGGTTCAACCGCTTTTCGGACTCTCAGACGCTCGGCAGTGTGATGGCAGTTCCTATGCTGCACGATGGTGCTGTTGCCGGAATCGTTTGTGCTGTCGGCAATAAAAAACATCCGGGACACTCTTTTTCAACGCAGCAATTTGAAAGTTTGTGCCGTTTTTCACCTGAAATTCTGATGGTGCAGACACTTGTTCAGGTATATCTTGAAATCAACCGCCGTGACCGGATTGATCAGGAACTGCATCTGACCCGTCAAATTCAGAATTCTCTGCTGCCGTCCTCGTTTCCCGTCTGGGGAGATTTCACCATTGATGCCCGTACCCGTTCTGCCAAGGAGGTCAACGGCGACTACTATGATTTTGTGGAAATCGACAGTGACCGTCTGCTGGTAATTATCGGAGACGCCTGCGGTAAAGGTGTTCCTGCCTGCATGTTGACAGCAATGACCCGCAGTTTTGCCCGTTCAATGGCAAACTCTTTTACAACACTTCCGGAATTTCTGGCGGAGTTGAATAAAAGACTTTTCGGTGACACGCAGGGTGATCGTTTTATTACTGTCGGCTGCTGTCTGCTCAATAAACGTGATGCGCTGCTGGAGTTCGGACGAGCCGGACACTCCGCTATGGTGACACATGTGCATAATCACATCCGTATTATCAAGCCGGATGGTACCGGACTGGGTATCATGCCTGAAGATTTTGCAAGTTACGAAACGCTTTGTGTGTCCCTTGATCCGGGTTCGACCGTGATGATGTATACTGACGGTATGACCGAAGCAATCAACTCCTTTGAAGAGGAGTTCGGTACGCAGCGGTTGATTGATGCATTTTCTGAATCCTGTAAAAACCGCACTGAAAACTCAGAGATTATCAATGATCTCATGAATGCCGTCAAGTTGTTTGAACGGGAACAGGCGGACGATCAGACCGTCGTTCTGATTCACCGCAACGGACGGGCGTGACCGTCGGACTTCGGCCGTTCAAATTTTTGCTTTCTGTATCTGTTGACAAGTGGTCAACAAAATAAAATCTGAGGAATAAAGATGGATGTTTCCCGTTTGTCGGCTTATGCCGATCTTATTGTTAAAAAAGGTGTAAATCCCGATCCCGGACAGGATGTTATTATTATTGCCGGTCTGGATCAGGTTGAATTTGTCCGCATGGTGGTTGAAAAGTGCTACCTTGCCGGAGCAGGAAAAGTTGTGATTGACTGGGTGGATATGGCGTGTTCCAAACTTGACCAGCTGCACCAGAGCCTTGAAAGACTTTCTGTGGTGGAACCCTGGGAGCTGGCTAAACTGCAATGGCGTGTGGAGAAACTTCCTGCGCTGCTGTGGCTGGATTCCGATGACCCTGACGGTATGGAGGGTATTGACGCCGATAAGCGTGCCAAAGCGCAGATGGCGCGTTTCCCGGTGATAAAGCCCTTGCGTGAAGCGATGGAAAACCGTCATCAGTGGTGCATTGCAGGTGTCCCCGGCAAAGAGTGGGCGCGCAAGGTTTTTCCGGGCGTGCCGGATGATGAGGCTGTGGAAAAATTGTGGGAGGCTATCCTTGCCGCCGCCCGTGCCAACGGAGACCCCATTGCAAACTGGAATGAACACAATGCCGCCGTTCACCGCAGAACTGAAATGCTCAATAAATACAATTTCAGTGAACTGCAGTACCGTTCTTCAAACGGAACCAATTTGCGTGTGGGTTTGATTCCGCAGGGTGTCTTTGCCGGAGCCGCTGAAAAAGACCTTTCAGGACGGGAATTTAATCCCAATATTCCGTCTGAAGAAATTTTCACCTCTCCCATGCGCGGAAAAGCGGAGGGAATTGTTTACTCCACCAAACCGCTTTCGTGGCAGGGTTCCATGATTGAGGATTTTTCCATCCGCTTTGAAAACGGCAGGGCGGTTGAGGTGACTGCCCGCCGCGGCAAAGAGGTGCTTGAAAAGATGATTGCCATGGATGAGGGTGCAGCGTATCTGGGTGAATGTGCTTTGATTGATTACAACTCGCCCATCAACAATACGGGAATTCTGTTTTACAGCACGCTGTATGACGAAAACGCCAGTTGTCACCTGGCTTTGGGACGCGGATTTGAAAACTGCATTGATAATTTTTCACAGTACACCCATCAGGAAATGCGTGAAATGGGAATCAATGACAGCATGATTCATGTGGATTTCATGATCGGTTCCGCTGATTTGGATATTACCGGAATCACGCCTGACGGAAAAGAAGTTGCTGTTTTCCGCAACGGTTCCTGGTGTTTTTAAGGTGTGCAAATGAAGAAAAAACAAGGCTCTTATACGCGTGGTCCGATCGGACGGACGATGATCAAAACGGCTTTTGCCATGGTTCCGGGAACTCTTGCCATGTCAGGTTACAACTTGGCGGACGCTTTCTTTGTGGGACGATTGGGACGTGAACCTCTGGCGGCGATGGGTTTTACATTTCCCGTAATCATGTTTGCCTGGTGTATTTTTCACGGACTTGGCGTCGGCGTTGTTACGACGACCAGTCAGGCGCTGGGCGGCGGCAGAAAAAATAAGGCGGCGGGACTTGTGGAGTGCGGGGTGATTCTGTCAATTCTGCTTTCTCTGGTTATTGCTGTTATCGGTATTTGTACTTGTGAACAGATATTCCGCCAGTTCGGAGCAAAGGGCAACACGCTTGATCTGGTTATGGCTTATATGAATATCTGGTTTCTCGGCTGTGTGACGGGAACGCTTTCAGGACTTGGCAACTCTCTTCTGATTGCGGCGGGCGACGCCAAACGTGCCGCTCAGATGATGATGCTGGGAATGATTCTCAATGCGTTTCTGGATCCTGCGATGATTTTCGGATTCGGGTTTATTCCGGCAATGGGAATCCGCGGAGCGGCATGGGCAACGGTTTTTTCTCAGTTGATTGCGGCAGTGACGGTTCTTACGCTGGTCAAAAACAAACACAAACTCATCCGCTGGGAGAAAATCCCGCTGCGGCGTTTGTTTGCATCCTGGAGTGTCATCATCCGTTTTGCGATTCCCGCAACGATCGGTATGCTGATGATGCCTCTGGGGTCAGCGGTCATCACCCGCATTACGGCGGAATTCGGAGATGCTGCTGTCGGTGCGGCTGCGGCTGCGGCGCGGGTTGAAGCGGTTGCCTTTGTGTTCCCGATGGCGATGGGTATTTCGCTTGTGCCGATGATCGGACAGAATTACGGCGCGCGTCTGTACGGCAGAATCCGGCGTATCCAGCGTTTTTCTATGCG
>JAZQYS010000082.1:0-1289 GCA_045633645.1 Victivallaceae bacterium
GGGATGATACAGTCCGTAGATTTGCGGACTCCAACTCTTAACGGGTTTCAATCCGGGAATACCGTTGACTTCCATAATCCGCAGTTTGCCGTCGGCACCCTCCCGCATGTCGATACGGACGTGGTCATCACAGTTGAGCGCATCACAGGCACGTCCGGCAAGTTCAATCGCCTCCGCCTGATGTTCTTCAGGAATTGAAACTTTTGTCAATCCAACACCGCGCAAGTTGCTCCGCAAAACGGGATACTTGCCGTAATGCGACGGATCAACAGTCACTCTGCCCGGCAGGATTTCGCGCTTTTTGCCATTACCGATAACCATGACAGTATATTCTCTGCCCGGCAGGTATTCTTCAATCAATGCCGCCTGCTGAAGTTCTTCCTGAATGAATTTGATCTGCTTTGCCAGAGTTTCTGGCATTTCGGCAACGCTGTTTTCATTGATTCCGACAGAACGGGATTCGCCGTTGGGCTTGACAAAAGCGGGGAAGAAATCGATATCTTCAGCCTGAGCAGGCGGACACAAAACATGTTTAGGAACGCTGACATTATTGGCAGACAAAATTTCGTGTGTGTCAAATTTGCCGATCAGATTTTTCATCGTCTGAGCAGAGGGACCGATATAAGGAATATTCAATTCATCCAAAACATCTGCAACCCAAACGGCATCCGGCGGGATTCCGATGATATCTTCGCGTGAAGAAAAGAAATAAAGACTGCTCCAAACAATGGAACAGGGACCGGAACTTAATCCTTTTTCCATCTCGCTGCGGTTTTCTGCAAGAACGATACGGCAGTCATAACCATTGGCAATAATGGCATCACGGACAGATTCTGTCACCTGCATATTTCCCCAGCCCTGGGCGTCGCCGCCGGCACCGGTCACAAGTACAACACATGGTTTATCCATAATAATCCTCCTCATTGAAGTCAAAGAGATTTTTCTCCGGACAGGCTGTTTTCAACGCAACCGCAATCAGCGGAGAATTTTGTTCAAAATAAGCGCATATACTTTCCCTTGCTCCGGGAAAAAAGTCTATTTTAGAAAGATACTTGAAATTATTTGCACGCAAACCCATTCCCATAAGTTTATTGGGATCAACCAGTTCCACGCCGGAACCGAAAACTTTTGAAAATGCGCCGATCCAGATATCAGAAGCAAATCCAAAATGCGTACAGCACAATCCGAGAAACAGTTTTTTCTGTTTTGAAGAAAAGAGATTTTCTGCCTCGGCGGCATATCCGGCAATGCGTGCAGCGACCTCTTCTGCCGCAGGATCAGACTCCAGC
>JAZQYS010000083.1:0-3730 GCA_045633645.1 Victivallaceae bacterium
ACACATCCTCCCCCGTCAGGGGCAACTTCACAAGGCGGCAAAGCCGCCGTCTTCACATCTTCACTGCAAAACGGAAGTTTTGCAACTTCACATCTATTGGCGGAGTATTTTGAGATTAGAGAATACAGGCTTTTTTGAACAATCTGTTATCTTAACACATCCTCCCCCGTCAGGGGCAACTTCACAAGGCGGCAAAGCCGCCGTCTTCACATCTTCACTGCAAAACGGAAGTTTTGCAACTTCACATCTATTGCTCCCGTTGAAAAGCAGCAGAGAGGCACTCCGTTATCCGTTTGTTTCCGTTTTTATCGTTCCGCACCAACTGCCGTTGCTGACAGATAGGTTTGAAATTTTATTTTTCT
Source organism: Victivallaceae bacterium (assembly GCA_045633645.1). GTDB lineage: Bacteria > Verrucomicrobiota > Lentisphaeria > Victivallales > Victivallaceae > UBA1784. The sequence goes on from JAZQYS010000083.1 coordinate 363, forward strand.
TCTGATCTGTATTTCCAGGGCGGAACCGGAGAATTGTGCTGCCAGAGTCCGAGTCCGGCTCTTTTGGCGGCGTAATGAGCAGACTCTATTTCGTCCTCGCCGCGGGCGTAGTTTTCATAATACCAGGCGTGCCCCTCACGCACCATCTCAAGGTTGATGAAACGGCTGTCCAGATGGACTTTACCGACGGCACGTCCGTAACGGTCAAGGTTGACAACTGTTACAGTCACCTCTTTACCCAGAATCTTTTTCCGCAGAGCATTGCGGGCAACGATGCCGTGTTCCTGCTTTGCTTCAGGCGCGTCTATGCCGTAAAAACGGACTTTGTATTTTTTATCGTTGTTCAACAGCGTAATGGTATCGCCGTCGTAAATTTCAATGGCACGCCCTTTGATAACTTCATTCCGCGCTGCCTGACTGTCAATCGCCGTTCCGCCCGGCAGAAAAACCCGCAGACGGTAGGGTATGAGTTCCTTGTGCTTGAGCAGCTCAAGTCCGAAATCCCCCATGCGGTCAAGGTTGAAAAGAAATCCGCCGAGAACAATGAAAAATACCCAGGTCAGATACTTGAGCGAAACCTTGAAGGGATTTAATTTTGATACGATCTTTTTAACCTCTTTTTTGGCAGAACTGCTGCCTTTGGATGACTTTTTAGGGGGCATGACAAATATTTCCTTTTTCTGTTTTGGTTACGCTTTTGAATATACTGCAAAATCTTTTTTTTGCAATCCCGGAAACTCAAAAAAGGCAATAAAAAGGTAATGCCCTGAATTTTGTGAAATGCATATAACAGAATTTGCAACCATAAATATTGCGGCACAGAAATGTACTGTGGAAAGCTGATTGGTCAAGCAGTAAAACGGATTTGCAATCGGCGGATGGATCGCAGAGTAAGGTTGGGGGTAAATCAAGGCAACGGCGAGGGAGTGTACGACTGTACTCGACCGAGCCGGTGTCCGCCGGTTTGCCCCCAAGATTGCCTGCGAGGCGCCGCCGCAGGTTGTATTTTTCACAAAAAAAATGAGACAAGAACAATAAAAAATCCGCCGGAAAAAAACCGGCGGAAAGATGTCAGATAAAAGATGAATTTGACTGTTTATTTTTTGTCGGAATCATCTTTTTCTTTTTCGCGTTCATTGAAAACAGCCTGGTCGGCAAGAGAAACTTCGCCGTCAACCTGTCCGTTATCCAGCGGATTGTCCACGCGGGCGGCAAGGTCAATAAAGAGTCTTCTCAAGTCAATGAGACCGCCTCCGAAGAACCAGACGGTGGTAATTGCCGCAGAGAACACTGGAACGCCCAGGTACACCACGAAGAAGTAAGTTCCCCACCACTGGGGCTTCCACGGAGAAATCACGTTCCAGATGACAACCAGAACAAACGTGCCGAGGAACTTGTAGATGAAGGAGTAAGTAAACACGCTCCAGGAGATGATTTTGTCTCCGGTGGTATATTCAGGCGTGATACCGATCATCTTCTTGAAGACGTTGCGGAAACTCCATTTGAACGGAGCCTGTTTTTCATCACCGACGTTGTAAATACCGCGGTGCAGCATTCTGTCAAGGTTGAAGGGTCCTTTGTAGGTCACAAGAGAGCCGACAACGTAGATCAGCAGACAGAAGACCATGATAATGAAGTTGATTTCAATGGAGTTGATGGGGAACTTGTGCGGAGCCATTCTCCAGACGATCCAGGGTTCAAAAGGACTGGAACAGGCAGCGAGAAATTCGCCCACGGGAATATGCCAGTTGTTGGCAACCAGCCAGGGATAAACCGTCGCCGCCCAGTTGCGCTGCAAAAAGATGAAAGACAATGCCAGAACCATACCGGAAATCAGAGAACTGAAAGCACCGGTGGTATTTCCGAATCTGCTGTAAAGTCCGAAAACGATCATCGGACCGGCACCGATCCACATGGAGCAGACGATGGTGACGAACATATTGACATAGTCCAACTGGGACATGAAGAAGGAACCGATGAACCAGAAAAGTCCGCAGAGAATTGAGACTGTTTTGATAATGAAAACGTGTTTTTCAGTGGTAAGACCATTTTTCATAAAGGGAATAACGCAGTCCTGAGCAATCGTCTGCGCCGCAGAGAAGAGACGGGAATCGTCGGTTGAAAGCATCATCAGCAGAATGAAGAGGGCGAACAAACCGACCAGACCGGTGGGCAGAATATGGCGCAAAGTCACAGGCAGCATCATCTGGTGATACAAGGTGAAAAATTCCTGATACTTTTCTTCAGCTTGAGGCACACCTTTAAGTCCTTTGTGGATCGTCTCAAGGTGGGGGGTATCCAGGTTCACATCATGAGAAAGCGGGGCATCCTGCGGACGGGTTCCGCCGATGATGTGATCGCGCGGCGGCAGAGCTTTAACATCGGCAAGCAGTTTACCTTTGAGAGCGCTGTCACCTTTGGTGACTTCAGTCAACACCTGATCGCTCAAACGGTCACGGATGATTTTTGCATCTTTGGCAAGACTCGGATGGTTGAGCATACTGATAACCATGATGACCAGCAGAATATACATGACGCTTGAGAACATGCCGCGCCAGGTACCCATGATACCTGCCATTTTCTGTTCGTGCGGAGAACGGGCGGCAACACCGGAACCGGTTCCCAGCCAGTTGCCGCGGTTGATGATGGTGGAGTAAACCGTCACAACCAGAGCAAACATATTGAAATCACGCAGTTTGGAAACATCGTAAGGATTGAGAAAACTCTGTCCGGCAACGCGGTCGCTCATGGTGGTCACGATAACTTCGCTCCAGGAGAATTTGCAGATAATGAAAATCGTGAAGATGATCAGCAGCGGATAACAGATGAATCCCTGAATGGTATCAGTAACCATAAGAGAAAGCGTACCGCCCAGATAGCAGATCAGCACGCAGAGAGAAATCATAATCAAAGTCAGAACAAGAAATGTCTGTATCTCAAAACCGAAAAGTTTAAAAGACTGGGGCAATCCGGTATAATAAATCATAAAGCGCGCTGCCAGAGCCGGACAGAGACAGTTGGCGAGCAATTCAGCAAAAGACCGCAACGCAGAAGCGTAAATACGCAGCGGACGGTTGTAGCGCATTTCGAGGAACTGACCGATACTCATCACGCGGGTTTCGCGGAAACGGTAAGTGATAAATCCGGTCAGACCGATAAAAATGCTCAACGGTGCCAGAATATTGTTCCAGAAGTTCATGGCGAATCCCGTCTTGTAACACGCCTCTGTGTAACCGATCAGGGTAATAACAGCCAAACCTTCGGCGACACCGCTTACGCTCAAAACATAACGTCCGGCGACACGTCCTGCGGCGAGGTAGTCGGAGACACCTTTGATGTAACGGCGGGAATAAAATCCCAGCCAGACG
>JAZQYS010000084.1:0-3211 GCA_045633645.1 Victivallaceae bacterium
TGCACTCCGTAGGCGTTATCCCAGAAAATGCGGAAATCTTTTGCCGCACACTGCATTGAGGCAAGGCGGTCAACGGTTTTGTCGCTGTAACAGATGCCTTCTGGATTGGAGTAGAGCGGAACGCACCAGGTACCTTTGACCGAGTCATCGGCGGCGGCGAGCTTTTCGACCATATCCATATCCGGACCGTCTGCAGTCATCGGAATGTTTATCATTTCGATGCCGAGATGTTCGCAGATGGCAAAATGGCGGTCATATCCGGGGCAGGGGCAGAGGAACTTGACTTCAGCAAGATCTTTCCAGGGTTTTTCGCCCGCAGTTCCCTTGAGGAGAAGACGGGTCATAGAGTCGTACATAAGATTGAGACTGGCATTGCCGCCGACGATGATTTCTTCAGGATTAAGTCCGAGCAGTTCAGCAAAATACTGTTTCATCTCGGGAATACCGTCAAGGATTCCGTAGTTTCTGTAATCAAACTTGTTGATGCCGATGTAGTTTTCGACGCCTTCGGCTGCGCCCTGTGCGATATCCAGCTGGGCAGCGGAGGGACGACCGCGGGACATATCAAGCTTAACCCCGCGATTCTTGAATTCAAGATACTGTTCTTCCAGTTCAGCAGACAACTCAAGCAATTCTGCCTGTGACATTTCCAACACATTTTGTTCGGACATGATAATAACCCTTGTGTTTATTTGATTTTATTTGCACACAGGGATTGTAATATACCACAGTTTTTCTTGAAAATCCAATAAAATTTCAAAAAAACGGCTGATTTTTTTGAGTGAGGAATAAATTTTGCAGGACAATGAATGCAGAAAGTGAAAATCAAGTTGAATTTTACAATTACGGCACTATCTTATATGTGAGTATATTTTTCTTTAATAAAAATTGATACACGAGAGGTATTTTTATGAGAAACGGTATTATCGGTTCCGGAAACTGGATCAACGATAAAGTTAAAACTCTTGACCGCTGGCCCGGGGTCGGCAATCTCTGCAATATTGTCAGCATTATCAGTGCCGCAGGCGGCGGTCCCGCCAACGTGCTTTTTGATCTGGCGGCGGCTGATAAGGATCTGCCGCTTTACGCCCACGGACTTGTCGGAAAAGACTCCGAGGGAGATACTTTGATTGCCGAAGCAAAACTGCGCAATATTGATGTGCGTTATCTTAAACAGGTGGATGGTGTCAGCACAAGTTTCACCGATGTCATGTCCGCCGAGGGCAAGAGAACTTTCTTCCACTGCCGCGGTGCCAATGCTGAACTGGATTATGAAGATTTTACGGATATTGATGTCCCGGCAAAATTCTTCTATCTCGGTTATCTGCTTTTGCTGGATAAACTGGACCGTCCCGATCCGGAGTACGGTACTGTTGCCGGAAAGGTTCTCAATCTGATGCGTCAGAAGGGATACAAGACCATTGTTGACCTGGTTTCTGAAGCTCCTGAGCGTTTCCGCAGCATCGTTATTCCGGCTCTGCCCTATATCGACGTGCTTTTCATCAACGAAGTTGAACTGGGTGTGTGCAGTGAAATTCCGCTGCGCGATGAAAACGGTAAACTGTTGGCGCAGAATCTGCCTGCTGCCATTGACTTCATGTTCGGCAAGGGTGTGAAAGAAGCTGTCATCGTCCACTTCCCCGAAGGAGCCGGTGCGCGTATGGCTGACGGAGAATATATGTACGTTCCCTCATGCGATATTGAGAAAAAGGATATCGTCGGTACCAACGGTGCCGGAGATGCCTTTGCCGCAGGAACCATCTACGGACTCCATGCCGGATGGGATCTTGAAAAGGCGATCCGTCTGGGCAGTGCTTCAAGTCACTTCAATCTGCTCTGTGCTTCTGCCAGCGGCGGAGCTGTTTCTCTTGAAAAAATGCAGGAATTTCTGGTGGACTGCAAATACTGTCCTCTTCCGTAATTCCGCTTTTCCGGTGTAAATAAATTATGGATACATCTACTATCAGTGTCGGCGGAATGGGAACGATTCTCCCGGACGCCCTGTTTTTCAATCTTTCTGAAACGGTTGTTTACCCGTTCAGTTTGACACCTTTTGCCGTTGAGGGGGATTACAACAAAGCGGTTTTGCGTGAGGCGATGAAAACTGATCGTCTGCTTGCGATTTTTCCGGAATTGCCGGATGTAAATGATCTGACAACTCTGCCGGGCAGCATTGACCTTGATCTTTTCATGCATGAAGATGTCGAGTATCTCCGCGGGGGAATCCTTGTCCGTGTTGTCAAGGAACTCACGCTGCCCGATGGTTCGATCAGAGTCGTTGTCCGCGGAATCAAGAGAATCGTTTTCAAAGAATTTGTTCCCAATGTCAGAACAACCGAATCCATTACCCGCAAGGTACGTTATACGGTTCTTGATGACGGTTTGGGTGCAACAACCGATCCTGAACTGCTCGGATACTTCAAAAGTATTCAGGTGATGTTCCAGGAATATGCCGCTATAATGCCCGGAATGCCTGAAGAGGTGTCACTGGGAGCAATGAATGCGCCCAATGTGCTGCGTCTTTCGGATATGGTTGCTGAAGCTCTTTCTTTGAGTATCACCGAAAAGCGTTTCTTCCTTGCTGTTCCCTCTCTGAAAAAGCGTTGCGAACTGCTTGCCGGCTGGTTGAACAGAGAACTTATCGCGCTCAGACTGGGCATGAAAATTCAGAACGAAGTTCAGATCAATCTCGGCGAAAGCCAGCGTGAATTTTATTTGCGTGAGCAGCTGCGTGTTATCAAAAATGAACTGGGTGAAGATACCCGCAATCCGGATATCATTGAACTGGATCAGAAGTTTCAGGAGCAGGAACTGCCGCCTGAAGTTGCTGCTGTTGTGCAGAAAGAACTCGGTCGCTTGGAACTTATTCCGCAGGCTTCTCCTGAATACAATATCAGTTACACTTATCTCAACTGGCTGCTGGATATTCCCTGGAGCATTTACACGGAGGACCGTCTGGATTTTGCAACGGCTGCCGAAGTGCTTGAAGCCGATCATTACGGACTTGAAGATGTAAAGAAACGTATTCTTGAATTTCTGGCTGTTCTGCAGTTGAAGCAGAATGATCCTGACAGCCGCGCGCCGATCCTCTGTCTGGTCGGACCTCCGGGCGTGGGAAAAACCTCTATCGGAAAGTCCATCGCGCGGGCAATGGAGCGCAATTTCATCCGCGTCTCTCTGGGCGGAGTCCGTGACGAGGCTGAAATCCGCG
>JAZQYS010000085.1:0-6488 GCA_045633645.1 Victivallaceae bacterium
TCAAACAATTTCAGTGATTTTTCAATAAAACTTTTGGCTTCGGCGGTGTTTTGGGCTTTTTCGGCGTATAATCCCATTACGATTGCCGCGCCCCAATAAGCATCCATATTTTCCGGATTGAATCGCCACGCCCGGTTGAATTCCCGCATAGCATTATCTAAATCTTTTTTATCAAGAGCCGCGAAACCCTCTTTGATTGCCGCAGCCGAAAGACGGAGTTTGGTACTTTGCGGATACCGGCGTCCGGAAAGAATTCTTTTTTGTTCTTTTTCCGGCAGAAGCATCTGACAATCAACTGCCGCAAATGCAGAAAAAACAGTACATAATGTGATAATCGTAAAAAAAGTTTTCATTTGTTATCTCCTGTCAGTCAACAACAATCCACCGCCCACGATCAGGCAGAAGCCCACATCTCCGGCAAAGGGGAATATTGGCAAATTCAAATATAAGCCGTGAACCAACAAGACAATACCTTCAAAAAGCGTTCCCCAGGCAAGCAACGGAACGAGGTTATTATATTTCTGCGGTTTCAGCAAAACAATCAAATACAGAAAGCCGATAATACTCCAAGCTCCTGTTGCCATCCGGAACCAGTATTGTACTTGCACATCTGTTATCGGAGATGCCGCTCCCATATTTTGCAGAACAATATCCATAACGCTCCACGGCAGAAGCACTCCCCATATGGAAATGCCCCATCCGATCGCGCCCGCCAATAAAAAAATCCGTTTCATCATTTGTTAACTCCACTGTCATTTTTGTCTTGTTGTTTTCTTTTTTCAGAACGGATACGGTAAAGTCTTTCGGTAAAGCCGCCATCTTTTTCAAAATCGGCGGCAAGACGGGTGATTTGTCTTGCCAGCAGAAATGTTTCCTGATTGATCAAACAAATCATCGTATTGGCGGCGACCTCCTGCTTAACGGCATTTTTGTCGGACTTGTCAGACTTGTCGGACAGGTCAGACACCAAACACGCCATCAGCTGCCGGAGCTGTGTCAAGTTTTCCGGGCGGGCTTGTCTTATTGTTTGTGCGTGGTCGGATTGAGCATCCCAGAGTGGCAAATTGCGCTGGCGCAAAAAGGTGCGGTAATCTTCGAGCAGCTCTTCCTGCGATGCTTTTGCGACATTGGTCAATTTGAGTTCCGTTTTTTTACTGGCGGCACTGGCTTCGGAGCCTTCCACAATATTTGCCACGCCTGACCGCGCCGCCTGAACCATCTGATCAAAAGTCCGGTCTTTGCGGTCAAAGTAATGTTCACAAAAAGCGGCCGTTGCATCATAGATCAAAAGCCCGAGCTTGTATGTAACAAGTCTGCTGTATCCGCCATGAGGTGGAATCAAATGCTCTGAAGCATCATTGGTTTTCATTTTGGTTTCTCCGGTTCAGTATCATCGATTTCCCAAGTGTAAGCGATAAGCAATGTAATATAACATCGGCGAGATGAATTTCAATTTGCGCGTTTCTCTTATTTGCAACAAATTTGCAACGTGACAATACATTATGGGAAAATTACCAGACTCCGGAAGAGGCATTGCAGGCTTTGTACAATCAATGTCAGGAAATGCAGTCACGAAAAGTGATTATCGTATCCTCAGAGCAGTTATTCGGCGAAGGATACGCATATGACCCCCTGTTCGCTGATGATGTAATAGAGATGGAATAAATCAGCGTTACGGCATAGATTCAGAATGCTATAAAAACAGTGCGCCGCACAAACAGGCTTGGCAAACCGCCGCGGTTATCCAGAACTTGATGGCCAAAAATCACCCTGTGGTTTGGCTCGGGCCGAGAGCCGGTGCGGAGGCAACAGGATCGCAAATTAACGGGGTAAATCAATACCCCGTTCGTGAATTACAAAGGATCATCCGCCAGAAGTTTGGCAAGACGCTGTTCAGTCAAGTCAAGAAAAGCTCCCCAGGCTGAACTGTCCACAAAAATATCCGCCTGACCCGCTTTGAGAAGAGGATACTTTTTTACCATATCATTCTGATCAACATGATTGCCGATAAGCACATCCACATGTTCATCACGGCAGCGTTTCAAACTGTCGGCAAATGCGCCGCGCCAGTCCTCTTTCTCAAGTCCGTACTTGCGGATATACTTTGATCCCATGGTATTGAGTCCGGCTCCGCCCATCATACCGGCACGGAGCGTTTTACCGTCAAGGGTTCCGATGTTCCAGAAAAGTGACATCGTTCCCATGGTATGACCGGGCGTTGCAACGCATTCAATCGTCACATCTCCCAAAGAGATTTTATCTCCGTCATGAAGAATATGATCGGGAGTGAATGTGCCGGGAAACTGCATATTGAATTCCGGAGCCCATGAAAGTTCATTTTTCCCCATGACCATATCAACATCACCGGCTCCGACAAAAGTTTCAGCTCCGGTCAATTCAACCAATGCACGGGTTCCTGCCGCATGGTCAATGTGTCCGTGAGAGTGAACAATATATTTGATATCACGGATATCATATCCCAAACGCCGGGTGGACTCAAGCATAAGATAAAGCGTTTCCTGATAACCGGTGTCAATGACAATCAGTCCCGCCCCCGTATCAATCAGATGTGTGGAGGCGGGAATGGTTCCGGTGAAATAAGTGTTGCCGAAAACCTTGTGCGGCTCAAAGGCAACATCCCACGGTTTGCTGACGTATCCCATGCGTATTACCTGTTCGCAGGAATGTTGACCAATGCGTTGGAAACGCAATCAGGATAAATCTCGCCCTCTTCCGGAGGATAGAGTTCGTCACGCAGCTCAAACATTGCATCAGCAGCTCCGGTAAGCAGCAGGAGTCCGCAACGGGCGGTAAAGAGCTGACAGTTTCCTTCATATCCGCCGGAAACCAGCATATTGGCGTGTCCGATATAATCCAGATATCCGGTTGAGTTATAAGCAATGAAAGCCTTGCGGAAAGGACTGTGCCATTTGATTTCCTGTCCGAGTTCACAGCAAAGTTCTCCGGGAACGCCGACAAAACAGACATCGCCGATAGCAACAACCTGCATTTCAAGGTCGATTACATCCTTCCCTTCATAATATTCCGGAAAACGGTTCTTTTTGCTCTTGCGGACGGGAACGGGAACAAACTTGCTCTTCGCGCCGACCTTCGCTTCGGGCATTCCGAAACGTCCGGGATTGCGGGGTCCGTCAATCAAACCGCCGATTGCCGCTTTGGCAAGGTTGATTCCCATCTGATTGACAGCGGCTGAACCGATTTCATCCTCTTTGGGAACCAGATCTCCGGCGGCTCCGGAAATAAACATGCACTCGGCTCCGGTTTCGGCGGTCACATAGTTTCTGAACACACCGGGAAAGTCCGCAGAAATCGTAATACCGCCAAGTCCGGGAGCATGTCCGGCAAGCGGGTGCGCGGCGTAGTTACCGATAAGATAAATAGGCAAACGGGTTTCAGTATCAATAAAACAAAGTTCACCCAGCTCTTTATCTGCATATTCCGCTGCAATCGGAACGACCTCTCTGCGGTGCGGCGTGAAAGTCGCCTGATTACAGGCTGTGACGTAACGGCGGTTGCGGTTTTCATCACATTTTGAAGAGTAAAAGTAAACACTGCACTCACGATAATTTGAAAGATTGGTCACTTCTTCAATGATCCATTTTTCCAGATTTTCAAGATATTCTGTATGCAGCTGTTCAGGCTTGCTCTTGATGAGACGGCACTCAGGTCCGGTGTGGGTGTGGGTACAGCTGAACATGACCGCTTCGGCAGAAATCCCGAGGATCTCCGCACACTTTTCACGGATTCTGCGGGTGTACCATTCATCCAGTCCCAGCAGGTCAAAACTGATGATAAGAACTTTTCTTTCTCCGTCATCGGCACAAAGTCCTGTCATATAAAGGTCATCGCGTTTGGCAACAGACTTATCGTTCAGACTGTATCCGGCAAGATAAGCACCGATCTCCGGAGAGATGACTTTTTTGAACCAGGCGATTTTCATTTTTGCTTCTCCGCTTTTTATCTGTTGGCAGGAATGTTGACCAGAGGTCCTTTGAGGTAGTTGGGATAACTGTCTTCAACACCTTCCGGCAGGGGGAAGAGGCTTTCACGCAGTTCAAACATACCGTCAACAGCAGCATTGACGATATTCAATCCGCAGCGGGAATCAAACTGCTGGGAGTTGCCCTCATAGCCGCCGGAAATCATCATATTGACACTGCCGATGTAGCCCAGGTGTCCGGTTGCCTGATAAGCAATAAAGGCTTTGCGGAAAGGACTGTGCCATTTGATTTCCTGTCCGAGTTCGCAGCAGAGTTCTCCGGGAACGCCGACAAAACAGACATCGCCGATGGAAACCATCTGAATTTCCATATCCAGTTCCGGCTTGTCATCGTAGAACTGCGGAAGCGTGCAGAACTTGTGTTTACGGAATCTGGTTTTAACGATTTTGCTCAATGAACCGACTTTCGCTTCGGGCATTCCGAAACGTCCGGGGTTGCGGGGAGCGTCGATCATACCGCCGATCGCAGCTTTTGCAAGGTTGATACCCATCTGACGGGCAGCACCGCCGCCGATTTCGTCCTCTTTGGGAACCAGATCGCCTGCAGCGCCGGAAATGAACATACATTCAGCACCTGTTTCAGCAGTCACATATTCACGGAAAGCACCGGGATAATCCGCAGAAATCTTTTTACCGCCGAATCCGGGCGCATGTCCGGCAAGCGGGTGCGCCGCATAGTTGCCGATAACGTAAATGGGCAGGTGTGTTTCAGTATCAATAAAACAGAGTTCTCCGAGTTCCTTGTCGGCATACTCCGTTGCAATCGGAACGACCTCTCTGCGGTGGGCTGTGAAGGTGGCATTATTGCACGCCGTGGTATAGCGGCGGTTGCGGTTTTCATCGCATTTAGAGGAGTAGAAATAAACGCTGCACTCACGGAAATTGGAAAGTTTTTTAACCTCTTCCATAATGGCATCTTCAACCATTTTCAGAAATTCTGTATTGAGGTGATCGGGAAACTTACGCATGGAACGGGATTCCGGTCCGGAGTGGTTGTGTGTGCAGGTAAAGAGAATTGCACTGGGATCAGTACCGAGGATTTCAGCACAGTTTTTGCGGATGCGTTTGGTATACCATTCATCCATTCCGTTGACGTCAAAGGAGACGATGAGGATTTTTCTTTCGCCGTCATCTGCGCAGAATCCGGTCATATAAAGATCATCGGTTTTGGCAACAGAAACATCATTGGCACTGTAGCCGGAAAGATAGCAGCCGACTTCGGGAGAAATAACTCTTTTGAACCATGCAATTTTCATGATAACACCTTAAAGTTTTTATGTATTCTGTCATTCAGTAAATTTTTGATGGCATTGAGGATTAATATAGTACATCATCTTTCTGATTGCAACCGTAAAAAGAAGAGAAAAAAACGATTTCAACAACTTTTTACCTCTGTTGCAAAAACAGCAAGACAGTACCGCAAAACACCGTCATCCGGCACGCCCGGTGCCGAGTTTTTTCGAACAACAAAAAATATTCGGATTTTTTCACTTTTTTGCTGTTTTTGATTTGAAAAAAAGGAAAGTTTGTGGTATAGTTAGGAGTGGATAGGAATAGATAGGAATAAATAGGATTGCTCAGGTTATGGCAGGTGAAGCAAGAAGAACGATTCAGATGTTCTTCAACAAATACGAGAGAGCGCTGGATCCCCAGTGCCGTATTTCCCTGCCGAGCGACTGGAGAAACAAAGACGGAGACACGGAATTTGTGATGTTTCCGGCTGTCGGCAAAGCACTTGTGCTTGTACCGGGGGATGTGCTGTCTCGTCTGTTTGAAAAATTGCAGGACGAGTCCATCACAGATCCGAAAATTCAGATGGCGTTTGCTTATCTGGGTTCTGAAGCGCGTATCTGCCGGTGCGACAAACAGGGCAGATTGTCGCTGGACAGGGAGAAATTGGAGTCAATAGGAGTCTCCGGTCAGCTGCTTATGCTCGGTTCAGTCAGTCACATCCGGCTCAGTGCACCTGAAAACTGGAACGCTCCGGCGGATGAATCAACTGTGGCAAACTGCCTCAGCGAAATCCGGAATGCGGATTCCGATACGGCAAAGAAACTGGCAGGACTGTTAAGTCCGATGATTACAGGAAAATAAAAATGGCTTTTGAACACATATCAGTCCTTAAAAATGAGGTATTGGAACATCTGACTTTTGATACCTCAGCTCCTGCACGCCTGATTGACGGAACTCTCGGCGGCGGCGGACACAGTTTTGCCCTGCTTGAAAAATATCCGAATCTGGAACTTCTGGGCATTGACCGTGATGAAAATGCCCTTGACGCCGCCACAGAAAGACTGAAAGTTTTCGGCAGCCGTTTCACCGCCGTAAAAGGCTGTTATTCTGATCTGGCAAACATCGCCGCCGAACACAACTGGAATGAGGTGGACGGAATTCTTCTGGATATCGGCGTATCCTCTCCCCAGATTGACACCGCTGAACGCGGTTTTTCATGGAGAGAAAACGGACC
>JAZQYS010000086.1:0-8349 GCA_045633645.1 Victivallaceae bacterium
CCGGTTGAGAGAAGTTCGGTGTATTCATCAGGCAGACGGCAAGAATCGGAATGAGCATCAAGGCACCCAACATCAGGATTCCCTGAAAAAAGTCAGTCCAGCAGACGGCATTGAATCCGCCGAGGAAAGTGTAGAGGACAATGACAATACTGGCAAAGAGCATTGCGGTTTTGGGGTTCATTCCCAGAACTGTATCAAAAAGCGTTCCGCAGGCATAGAGACTTGCGGCGGTGTAAATGCAGTAGGTGATAACAAAAACGATGGCAGACATGACCATAATGCCCTTGCGCTGTGTGCAGAATCTGCTTGTCAGAAACTGGGGCAATGTGATTGCATCGTTTGCGGCAATGGAGTAACGGCGGAGTGTGGGGGCTACAAAAATCCAGGCAAGAATCGTACCGATCAGAAGTCCGACGGCAATCCAGAGTTGTCCGACGCCAGAAAGATAGATGGAGCCGGGCAGTCCCATCAACACCCAGGCACTCATGTCGGATGCTCCGGCAGAGAGGGCGGAAACCCAGCCGTTCATATTTCTGCCGCCGAGAAAGTAATCTTTTTCTCCGGCAGAATTCTTTTTGTCTCTTATGAAGAAATAAATTCCGATTCCCAACACAAGAATAAAATAACACAGCAACGCTGTCAGTTCCGGTATTTTCATAATAGAAATTCCCCCTGATTATTTGTTGATATATTTATATATGAAAATGTAAACCGTCTAAGATACTGCATTTTTGCAATTTTTTCAAGTGCAGAACAGCGTTTTGACAAATAAAAACGGCGGACTTACGAAAAAGTCCGCCGTTGGAACAACTGAAATCAGATGTCAGTCTTTTTTAAGTTCAGAAACCTTTTTGACAGTCATCATGTAAGGATAAGCCTTATTGGATTCATCCTTTTTGACGGTTCCGGTAACTTTGACTTTACCTTCAGCTTTGCTGTCAGCGGGGAGAACAATCTGAATCTTGGCATCTTTTGCGCCGACAAGATAAGTTTTGCCGTTGATTTTGCTGATCGTTCCGGTGAGTTCCGCCGGGAACTCGGCCGCAACCGGGGTGTAACCGGAATCAGCCGCAAGTTTCTGGAAAGTGATCTTCTGATCGGGCATATGCGGCGTGAAGATAAGCAGCGCGCCGATGGCCAGAGTTCCGGAAACGATGGTGCAGAGCAGACCGATCTTGAACCACTGGAAGAAGGTGATCTGGCTGCCGCCGTGTTTTTCAAGCATACCCAGAGCCACGATATTGGCAGTACTGCCGATCATGGTGATGTTGCCGCCGAAACAGGCACCGAACAGCAGGGCCCACCACAGCGGGAAGTCTTTGACAGTCAGGGCAAGCTGTTCAATCACAGGGCAGAATGCCGCAACGAAAATCACGTTGTCAACAAATGCTGAACCGAAAGCGGAAACTGTGAAGATAAAGGGAACCAGCGTTGTCGGAGTCTTTCCGGCAATCTTGGAAAATCCGTTTGCCATAACCTGGTCGACATGGGTGTGTTCCAGAGTTCCGGCAACTGCAAAGAGAATCATGAAGAAAATCAGAGTCCACCAGTCAACCTCTTTTTCAATGTAGAAACGGGCGCGGCTGGGTTTGAGAATCATGACGATACCGGCACAGATCAGGGGCATCACCAGAAGAACGCTGTTCTTATCAAGTCCGAGCAGTTCTTCAGTCTGGTGGTGAGAAGCGATGGCAACAACGGTAAGAACAATGAGAATCAGTCCGCGCATATAGGGGACTTTGACCACAGGGGCAATGGAAAGACCGCGATCCAGACGCGCCTTGAGGTTGACGTTAAAGGCGTTCAGATCTTTGCGGAAATACCACAGCAGGAGGGCGATCGTTGCAAAAAGAGAAACCAGCATGAGGGGGAAACTCCAAACCATGAAGTCACCGAAAGTCAGCTGTCCTTTGGTACCGATGAAAATACCGACGGGGTTGCCCATCATGGTACCGGCACTGCCGATATTGGTTGCAAGAACTGCAATCAGAATATAAGGTGTCGCATTGAGTTTCAAACGGTCGCAGACCTGGAAAATCAAGGTTGCGATGAAAATGATGGAAGTTACTTCGTCAACCGCACAGGCAAGCAGCGCACTGGCAGTTGCGGTAACGCAGATGAACTTCGTGGCGTTCAGATTGGGCATGGAAACAATCAGCTGAACGATCCAGGTGAAAAATCCCAGGTCGCGCAAAGCGCCGACGATGACCATCATACCGACCAGAAAGAGGATGACTTCAAGAGAGGATGAAGTTACAAAAGTCGGAATATCCATGGACTTGTTGAAAATCAGCACCGCCAGACCGAGGAAGGCGATGGCAAGACGGAATCCCCAGAAGAAGAGGGTTCCGAAGATGACGGAGATAAACACCGCACAGGCAGTTGCCTGATGACCGGTCAATGCACCGCTTGCGCTGCCGCCGAAACCGACCAGAGCCGCAACGGCAAGCAGAATACCAAAACGGACAATCATGTCCTTTACCGGCATTTTACCGGCACTTGAAGATTCGCTCATGATAAATTAATCCCAGAAAAGTTTTGCTGCAAAATTCTTTAAGGTGACCATGCCGGCGGGTTTGCCGTCAGCATCAACGATAATCAGCTGCGGAAGATTTGTCTGCAGGAAGGTTTTGGCAAGCACTACAGCCGGATCATCGATCTGAGCCATGGTGAATTCTTCGCGCATAACATCCGCAACTTTATTTTCATCTGCCGTCTTGAGCATATCAGAGAACGGCTGAAGTTCGTAAATGGGGGACATATCTTCCAGCCAGAGCAGGTGTTCGGGCAGGCTGTATTTAAGCAGATCCGCCATGGAGAGAATTCCGCGCATATCGCCGGTGTTGTCAACGACGGGGAGTTCCTCGCTTTTGGTCATGGCAAACTTTTTAATGGCATCAAGAACGGAATCCGTTTCCTGAAGAATGGCGGGGAAGGGTTCCATAAGATCACTGGCTTTGAGGAAGTCGGGAATCTTGGTGTCATCGGCGGAAAAGAGAGCAATCAGATCCTGAGCTGTGGCGCATTTAGAAGCCTTTTCAGTGACCGCTTCGTCTTTGAAAGCCTGTGCAAGAGCAGAGAGCAGCTGAATGTGAAGATTGGGGTTGTCCACCGGAGTCAGCAGCAGAATCATGACTTTTGCCTTGCTGGAAGTTCCGAAATCACATCCTTCGGGGATACAGGCGATGGCGGTCAGAGGCTCTGTCAGTCCGGGGATACGGGCATGGGGCAGGGCAAGACCGGGAGCGATCATTGTGGGGAACAGTGCTTCACGGTTGGCGATTTCTTTGCCGGTGAATTCCTCATCCAGCGCAGGAAAATGCCGCTTGAGAAGCGAAATCAATTTTCCCAGCACAACCTTTCCGTCGGTATCAGTCAGACCGCACAGAACATTGTTGGGCTGAAGAAAATTACAGAAACTGCGGTTTTCTTTTTTCATTTAATACCCTAACTTTTATATTTGTTTTTAATGCTCAGTTTAAAAAAAATGACCAGGCGGGGCATTTTCAGAAACAACTTGCCTCTGACGCTTTGCAAGCTGTTTCTGCATATGTTTCTCGTCTTGTTCAGCCTGAGTATATCCGCATAATATATCACGCAAAAGGCGGAATTTCAAGCCGTTTGACCTTTTTTGTCAGAAGCGGATGGAATAAAAAAGGCGGAACCGGAATTACTGCCGGTTCCGCCTGATGGGCTGAAAGTGGCGTTTTATCAGTTTTCTTCGCCTGTGAGGCTGAGAATCTTACGGTAGTCCGCAATTTCAAGCAGAGCACTGTTGACCTGACGGATTTTCCAATCCAGATGCCAGACGTCGCCGACGTATTCCATACTCGGTTCCCAGCCGAGGCGGGAGTCAAGTTCAACGTACTTCATCGCTTCTTTGGCGTTTTCAATTTCAGCGTTGGCAAGGGCAACAATCTTATCCAGAATGGCAAGACCCTGTTCTGCTGTGGTGATATTCTGCAGGTCGCGGTTCAGGCAATACCAGGTTTTGGTATTGAAGCAGGACTGCAGAGAGCAGCGGATGAAACGTCCCATATTAAGTTCGCGTTCCAGAATCTCTTTGTATGCCTCCGGAGCTGCAGCCAGAGCCTTTTCGTACAAAACGATACCCTCGTCCCACAAACGCAGAAATTCAATAATGCCTTTGAGTTCATTGGGGTAACGCAGTGCCGCAGGCAGCTGGTTGATGTTTTCGTAGGGCTGGTACAGCGTTTTGATGATACAGCCGCCGAAGTGTGCGTTGGGGTCAGCCGGGAAGGCGATTTCCTTGCGCGCCATTGTACGGGTGATGTTGGGCTGGAAAATCAGCGGATATGCCGCACCCACACGCAGAGGTCCGTACTGGTCTTCGTTGGTGGCGGGCAGGTAGTCAAAAGCATCACTCCAATTCTGCCATGCTTTCAGCAGATCTTCTGCACCGTTTCCGGCACGGCGGCGGGCGATTTTTGCAAGTTCCGCATTCAGATCGCACTGGGGAGAGTTGAAATAAGCTTTGCCCAGTTCTGTGATGACAGACGGATACCAACCGTAGTGGTGGCAGTCGTAGAACGCAGAGAGATTGCATTCTCTTCTGAAGCGGTCAAGTTCCTTGAAACGGATAATCCAGCGCTGCGGAACGGGAACATAGGGGATCACGCCGATATCCCAGGTTGCTCCGGCGGTATTGGCGGTCGAAAGCAGCGGAATATTGTACTTGGCTGCTGCCTGACATTCGCTTGAAAAATAGTATCCCGGCTTGGCGGCGGTGATGGAGTAATCCATGACGCGGCGCATCTGACCCATGACATTGAGTTTTGAGAAGATGTCATAAGTCACCTGAACAGTGATACCTTCGGGCAGATTTTTCAGGAAGCGTTCACGGACTTCAAGTTCAGTCCAGCCCCAGTTGTAGGTGTTGAAGATAATCCGGGCATCGGGAATAGCCTTGCGGACTGCATCGCGGACTCTTGTCAGAAATGCCGGATAGTCCGTGCAGGGCCACCAGCCGGGAGCCGGACGGGTATCCGGAATACCGTCAACAACGCTTGCGCTGTGATGTTTTCCGGTCGTTGCAGGGTCTTTGCTCGGAAATTCGGCACTTTCTCCGACAAGCATGACACCGGCGACGCCGGGATGTTTTTCCAGCAGACGGGTGTAAACGTTTTCGAAGAATTCCACGGCATCTTCATCGTCGGGATGTTTGAAACTCGGCAGATAGGCGTAGAGGTAAACTTCAACGTCATATTTTGCCGCACGTTTCACAAGGTCATTGAAGTCCAGCGCGCCGATATTGGTACGGTTGTGTCCTTTGCAGAAAACGGCAATGGCATCAAAGCCTGCGTGCATCATCGCGTTGAGGTGGGAGTCCGGGAAGAGTTCAATACCCCATCCGGAGTGGACGATTCTCGGCGTGATAAGTTTTTCTCTGCGGATTTTTCCCGCTTTGAGAATCGGGGCTCCGCGCAGAGCCATCTGGTCTTCAATATAGACACCGCCGCGGCGGATACCACCGCAGCTTGAGGCTGAAATGGTGATGCAGTCTTCTGCAACATCCAGTTCAAATGCGCCTTTGGGCAAATCAAGGTCTTTGTCCAAGTTGAGGACAATTTTTTTACCGGCGGTATTTTCAACGTGAACAGGTGTTCCCATTGAAACTGCAAAGAAATCAGCGAGGTCTTTGCCGGTTTCAACAATTGCGTCGGAGGCATTGGCAGGAACTGAAATTCTCCAGGCTGAAGTGACCGCAACTTCATCTGCCTGACAGGGGGTTGCTGAATCCGCAAGTCCCGCAAGGTGGACAATGTCGATACGGTTGCGGAAATCGTAATTACATTCTTTCTGCAGCATAAATAAAATCCTTATTGATATGTATTCAAGTTTTTCCCTTTCAGGGTGAATTATCCCAGGGACAAGTCCGATGAAAGAGGAACGCTACTCCTCTTACTATAGCACGCTTTTTTTATTTTGCGATATAAAACCCGGGAATTATAACGGAATTTGTGAGAAAAACTGTCATACTTTAAAAAAAAGGTTGCAGAAATCTGTTTTTTGATGTATTTTTTATCAATTACAGAGTTTGAATGTACCAGAGGTAATACTTATGAAAAAACTTTTTTTGTGTCTTTTGCTGTTGAGTGCCGTTGTACTCTACGGCAGAAATCCCAAGTATGTGTTTCTGTTTATCGGAGACGGAATGGCAACTCCGCAGCGTATGGTTGCTGAAGAATTTTCCCGTAAAACCGGTAGAGGACAGCTCGCCATCAACACAATGCCGTATCATGCGACGACCCGGACAAGTTCCGCCAGCAGTCTGGTTACGGATTCCGCCGCTGCCGCAACAGCCATTGCCTGCGGTGAGAAAACGAAAAACGGACGTATAGGCATGGATTATACCGGTAAACGTAAACTGGAATCCGTTGCTTATGTCGCCAAAAAGAATGGAAAAAAGGTCGGTATCGTCACTTCTGTTACCATCAATCATGCGACGCCTGCCGGATTTTACGGTCACCGTCCGAGCCGTTCACAGTATTATGCCCTCGGTTTGGATTTGATCAATTCCGGATTTGATTATTTCGGCGGCGGAAGTGTTGCCAAATATAACGATAAGAAGGCGCCGGAATACAAGGGTGATATTTACAAACTTGCGGAAAAAGCCGGTTATAAAGTTGTTAAAACTAAAAAAGAACTTCTCGCTCTTAAAAAAGGCTGCGGAAAAGTTCTTGCCAGCGGTTCTGAAGGTGCTTTGCCTTACAACATTGATAAAGTAAAAGATGTCGCCACTCTTGCCGAGTTTACTGCCAAAGGCATTGAATTGCTTGACAATCCCAACGGATTTTTTATGATGGTTGAAGGCGGAGCCATTGACTGGTGCGGACATGCCAACGAGGCTGCCGGAAATCTTTATGAGGTGCTTGCTTTTGATGATGCCGTAAAGGTTGCTCTTGCATTTGCAGAAAAACATCCCGGAGAAACATTGATTGTCGTTACCGGAGATCACGAAACCGGAGGTATGACGATGGGCTTTGCCGGAACCGGTTACGCTCTTTACATGGAACGCCTTGCCAATCAGAAGTGTTCCCTCGGCGAATTTGCCAAAAAAGTGAAGGCGGCGAAAAAAGCAAAAAAAGATTTTTCTTTTGCCGATGCCCGGAAAATGCTTGAAAAAGATTTCGGATTCAAGTTTTCCGGAAACATCAAAAAAGATCCCATGGTCTTGACTTCAAAAGAGATTGCGGCTCTGGAAAAAGGTTTCAAGGAAAATAAACTTCACAATGCCGCCCGGATTGTTATGAACGGCAAGGCCGGTGTCGGTTGGACCAGCGGTTCACATACTGCTTTGCCTGTGTTGACAACAAGCAAAGGTGTCAAGGCTGAGATTTTCACCGGCTTCATTGACAATACCGATATTGCCCAAAAGCTGAAAACGGTTCTCTGATGAAAAGAGCCATCAAACGGGAAATTATACTTGTCGGCGGGGTGATACTTTTAAGTATCGCCCTGTATTTTGTTCCCTCAGCTCCCAAGATTGCCGGAACTGCGGGCAGAACGCTTCCGGCAAAGGTTCTTGAGGTGGATAACTCTGAACTGACCCGGCACGGTCTGGTTCTGTACGGTTCTCAAAAACTTGCGGTTGACGTCGGCGGAAAGACTTTTACAGCCAACAATCAACTGCGCGGACAGATGGAACTGGATAAAGTTTTTAAAAAAGGAGATACGGCAGTTGTTGTTCTGCAGCCGGGGGATACGCCGCAGAAAAGTGTATTGACTGCGCAGGACTTTTACCGTAATTTCTGGAGTCTTGCTCTCTTTTCCGGATTCTGTATTCTGCTTTGTATTTTCGGCGGATTCACCGGTCTGAAAGCTCTTTTCAGTTTTGTGTTCAGCTGTCTTGTCATCTGGAAACTTGTGATTCCTCTGGCTTTGAGAGGATATCCCGTAAGCTGGATGATTTTTGCCGCCGTTGTGATTTTGACCGCTGTTATTATCTTCCTTGTTGCCGGATTGACAAAAAAAGGTATTGCCGCTTTTGCCGGATCCATTTCTGGTGTCTTTGCCGGGCTGCTCATGGCGCATATTTTCGGACGCTTGATGCACATCAACGGTGCCACGATGCCCTATGTGCAAACTCTTTATTACAGCGGATATGATTTTCTGAATATTCAGGATGTCTTTATCGGCGCCATGATTCTGGCAAGTTCCGGTGCCGTTATGGATCTGGCAATGGATATCGCCTCGGGCGTTGAAGAACTTGCTCTGCACAATCCAGACTTGCCGGGAAAAGAACTGGTCAAATCCGGATTTCGTATCGGCAGAAGTGTTGTCGGAACGATGACAACAACTCTTTTGCTTGCTTATTCCGGAGGATTC
>JAZQYS010000087.1:0-14341 GCA_045633645.1 Victivallaceae bacterium
ATCCGCAAAATCACCGCCGAAGACCGCAAAAAATATCAGTGGGCGGAACAGGATAAAAAATAGTATTCCGGAGATAAATTCCAATGAGCAATACCTGTTACAGATGTCATAAACCCCTCTCGGAAAAAAACTGCATTTTCATTCCGGGCAAAGAGATCAACGTTTGCAATGACTGTGCTGAAAGCGCATATTATCGGTGCGAATCGTGTGGAAATTACGTCTGCCATCAGGATTGTTCTTGGGGCGGAGGACAACTTATTTGTGTCTGGTGTCTCTCTGAAAAATTCATCTGCTGTCCGCATTGCGAAAGTTTCATTCCCGAAAAAGATGCTGTCAAGTTTCACAATCACTTTATGTGCAAAACGTGTCAAAGTGAATATTTTAAAAAATGCGAATTATGCGGAAAATCCGTTGAAGAAGATGAATTGGAAAGCGTTTTTGAAAAAGACGAATGCAAGGACATCTGTCCTGACTGTCTGAATAAAAAATATTTCTACTGCACCGATTGCGGCATACTTTATCCGCGGACAGAACTTTTTGCTGTTCCGGGAAAAAATTTCTGCCGCGATTGTTTTGAAGAAATGGTCAGAGATGAACTGCAGAGCAGTCCCCGTAAAATCGCTTCGATTTGGAATATTGCCGCCGCCGCAGCAGCAAGCACCGCAGGCGCAAGCACCGCTGCAGTCCGACCCGGCGATGAAGATTTATCGTTTTTTGATGACGAGGGCTATCCTGATGATTACCTCGGTGACGGTCTGGACGGTACAGACAATTACCTCGGTGACGGTCTGGACGGATCGGACAACTGATAAAACAACATTTCTTTTAAAGGATAAATTTTTATGAAAAAGTCAAGTATTATTGCCGTTGCCTCACTTCTGCTGACGGCGGCGATCTGGGGATTGTCTTACTCCGCACAGGCGGAGGCTATGAAAACCATGCAGCCGTATTTCTTTGTATTCTGGCGGTATCTGATCGGCGGACTTATTCTTCTGCCGCTCATTCTTTTTAACAGAAAGAAGCCGGATAAAAAACTCTTTACCGGCGGAATCGCCTGCGGCATATGTCTGGCAGGCGGAGAAATTCTGCAGCAGGTGGGCTTGCTCTACACCAGTGCCGGTAAAGCCGGTTTTCTGACGGCTCTTTATGTAATTATGATTCCTCTGATCGGTGTTTTTGCAGGGAAAAAATCCAATCTGAAAATCTGGAGTGCTGCCGTCATCTCTGCGGCAGGCTCCTGGCTGCTTTGCAGTGACAGTTCATTCCGCAGTTTCGGCAATACCGGAGATATTCTCATGCTGCTGTGTGCCTTGTTTTTTGCCTTTCAGTTTATTGCGATTGCAAAATTTGCGCCTGAGAGTGATGCTCTGCAGCTTTCGGCGGTTCAGTTTTTTACGGTAACAGTCATTTCCGGCACAGCCGCATTGATTGCCGGAGAAAGCACCTCTTTGAACAGCATTACTGCAACGATCAAACCGCTTTTTTACTGCGGCGTAATTGCCATCGGATTTGCCTGTACGGTTCAAATTGCAGCACAAAAATATGTTCTTCCTGCAACGGCGTCAATCATTTTAAGTACCGCCTCTGTCTTTGCAGTATTCTGGGGGTGGCTGCTGCTGAATGAACACTATTCTCTGCAGAACCTGCTCGGATGTATCCTCATTTTTTCAGCCGTCGTTCTGGTTCAGCTGCCCTCTCTCAGCAGAAAAAAATAAATCTGTTCCAATTTAAATATTCTGTTTTATGCCCGTTTTTGAGAACGGGCTTTTTTATTATTTCTGTTTGCGGTAACAGATAATGACCATGTGCCGGTGCAGCTGTCCGCAGAGCAAAACCTCTGCTTCAAAAAAAATAGATAACAAGTAGATAACTTTATTTATCATATTCTTTTGATAATAAACATATTGAAAACTTTCAAACCAACACATATTGTATAAAATATATTTTTCGTTTATTATATATAATATAAGAGTTGTGCGGGGAAATACCTATGACAAAAAAGATACCACTTCACGGACAGAAAAGCCGTTTTATTGCTGCTGAATTGCGCAATAAAATCCGCAGGGGAAAACTTCTGCCGGGAACGCCTGTCATGTCAGCACCGGAGATTGCAAAAAAGTACGGTGTCTGTCTGATGACGGCGCACAGGGCATTGGATATTCTTGAAGAAGAATCCCTGATCGTCCGTATCAAAGGCAGCGGCAGTTTTGTCAATAAAAACATTTTCGGCGGCAGAAAACTGATTTTCGGGATCGGAGATTCTTTCTGTCCGCAGGATGATACCGTCATCCGCAAAACATTGCTGAACAGTTTTCCTGAAAGCACATTAAGGGCTTTTAAAAAGGCAAACTGCAGTTACCGTATTCTGCCTTATTCCTCTTTTATTGAACAGGATAAAGAGATGTTTTCCGGATTGGACGGTCTACTGCTTGCGCCGAGATTTCTTGATGACAACACCAAAGATTTCATCAGCAGTCTGAATATTCCCGTCGTCCTTTACCGGGCTGAACTGGAACTGCCGTATCCGTTTCCCCAGGTTATCCCCGATCACTCTGTTGCCATGGATAAACTTTTTGCTCTTGCGGCAAAGGAACAAATCCCGGGGATTGTGATATTTTATCCGTCACATCAGAATGGGACTGCCCGTTTTGAAGCATTTGTTTCTGCCGCCGAAAAGGCAGGATTCTCCGGAGAAAATATCACGGCAGTCGCCCTTGACAGTGTTTCTGAAGCAAGAAACGCCGCCCTTGAAACAGCAGGTATCATCCGGGGAAAACTGCTGTTTTCATGCAGTGATTTTTTTACCGCAGACATGATTTCTGCCTGGGCTGAACAGGATTTGATCTGCGGAGAAGACTATCTTTTTGCAAGTTACGATAATCTGCTGGCAATTCTGCCGGAAACTCTTCTGCCGCTTGGGATAACTTCTATTGATTATTCGCGTTCAGGTGCGGCGGCAATGGCGGTCCGACTGTTGATACAATCTGCGGTCAACCGTGAAAAACAATTTTACCAGACGGTCAAATTCCCGACCCGCCTGTCAATCAGAGAAAGTGCTTTTGAACAATATAAATATACGGAGGAATCATTGTGAAGTATCAGACACCGGAATTCATTGAAAAAAAGGGCGTGGTTTTAAGCAAAGAACACGTTCCCTACGACAGCGCTCTTGTCTTTAATGCAGGAGTCAACCGTTTTAAAGACGGTTATGCCATGCTCTTCCGGAATGATTACGGTTTCTGCAGGCAGGATTTTGATGATTTTTTTGCCGGCATTTCAGATAATACCACGCCCCAAACCAATATCGGAGCGGCATTCAGCAAAGACGGTATCAACTGGCAGGTTTCGCCGGAGCCGGTCTTTGAATTGAAAGATAAAAGCATCTCCCGTGCCTATGACCCCCGCTTGACGGAAATGGAGAACGGTTCTTACGGTGTCTGTTTTGCAGTGGATTCCTCCTGCGGCATCCGGGGCGGTATCGCTGTAACAAGCGATATGAAAAATTTTGAAGTCAAATCCATTTCAGTTCCCGAAAACCGGAATATGGCGCTGTTTCCTGAAAAAATCAACGGCTGCTACTACCGCCTGGAACGTCCTTTTTTAAGTTCAAACAAAAAGTTTTCGACCTGGATTTCAGCCTCTCCGGACTTGATTCACTGGGGAAACAGCGCCCTTGTACTTGATGCAAGACAGGTGCCTTTCGCTAATGACAAGATTGGACCGGCTGCTCCGCCAATCAAAACGCCGCAAGGCTGGCTGACACTTTTTCATGCGGTGGAAGAACAGGAAAATGTGTTTGATTCCTGGTGCCGCCGCTGGAAAAAATGTTATTATGGCGGAATCATGCTGCTTGATCTTGAAGATCCCTCCAAAATCATTGCTCTGGCGGGACGTCCGCTGCTGGTTCCTGAAGAAGAATACGAATTGAACGGTTTCCGCGGCGGCGTGATTTTCCCCGGTGGTCTGATTGCTGAACCCGATGGAACGGCAAAAATTTACTACGGCGCAGCCGATACCGTGGAGTGTCTGGCGGTTGCGGAAATTAAAGATTTGATTGATTTCTGTTTTGAATACAATATTTTGGAGAAATGATATGAAAAAATACTTTTCCTTTTTGTTTTCAACACTTCTGCTTTGCCCGGTTCTTTCAGGTAAAAATCTGATAAAGGACCCGGATGTCAACGCCAAACCGCTGTCGCCTGAGTTCCGTATCTGCGAAGACAGAAAACTCGGAACTCTGACGCAGTTTATTGAACAATCCACATGGAACCGTTGTCTGAAACTGGAACTGAAAAAATACAATCAAGCCAAAAACGGACGCAGAACCTATGCGTTGGGCGTGCTTATGGGCGGCGGAAAAAAGGCTCCCGGTTTTGCCGTCAAACCGGACTGCACCTATCATTTTTCGGTTGAAGTCAAAGGCAGGGGCACCCGGGCTATGTTCGGTGTCCGGGAATACGGTAAAAATTATCAGGCAAAAACAAGAGCAAGTCTGCACGTGATTCAGCTCCAGAAGGACTGGACCGTTTATACCGGAACGTTCAAGCCCTCTGCCAAGGCGACCCATGCCGCACTTGAACTGCAGTTCTGGGGAAATGATTCCGTTCCTGCCAACTTCACAGAGAAGCCGGGAGATTACATTCTGATCGACAAAATCAAAATCAGAGAGGTCAAAAACAAACCCTCTCTCATGCAGAAGACTTCTGCAAAGGCAAAAATTGACACTTCCGCACAAAAAAGTGTCATCGTTTCAGGAAACGGCATTAAAAAAGCAGGTGTCATCTCTTCTTTCAAAGATATGGTCGAAGATAAACCCGCCCGCTATCCCTCTTCCGGAAAAGTTTATTTTCAAAACAACACCCTTTACTTTGATTTCAACTTTTCAGGAGGCGCGCCCCGTGCCAAATGCAAAACCAACGGCAATGGTGTCTGGGAAGATGATCTGGTAGAGATTTTTCTTGATGTCCGCCCGCGGGGCGGACGTTATCTGCACCTGGCCACAGCCGCCGGTTCCGGCCGCTGGATGGGCAACGGTTCCGGAGCAATCACGCCCGATTACAACTCCTGGAACGCAAAAGTAAAATGCCGTAAAGACGGCTGGAGCGTTCTTGTATCCATTCCTTTTAAAACTCTCGGCTGGAAAAAGGCTCCCGCTCCCGGTTCTCTGCTGCGTTTTAATATTGCGCGCGAACATCATGTGCTGGATTTCAGCAAGGGCATTGATTTCAAAAAGGGCAACCGTCTTGCCCGTCATGCGTTGAAAGACAACTCCTGTTTTGCGTATCCCAATGGTATGTTTTCTGATATTGCCAACTGGGGATATCTCTTTTTTGAGACATTGGATCCCTACTTTGACAACGCTGTGAAAAAGTTGACTCCGGCGTTCCGTGAACAGGCAAAAAAGATCGACAGAACCTCTCCCGGCAAAGCTGTAAGTCAACTGGAGCAAATCATTGAATTTGACCGCATCGCAAAACTTGCAAAAGAAAAATTCATCGTAACAGCTATTCCACTTACTTCAGATCCTGCAATACCTTTTCTGCCGGATGAATTGAATGCACCTGTCACAAAAATCCATCTCAAAGCGGCAATCAATGAACAGATTTCCGCCGCCTTTGCGCTCGGCAATATGACTGACCGCGTTGAAGAATATCAGGTCCGTCTGATCCGGGGCTGGGAAAAAACAGAAAAGTGGAACGAGTTTACCATGCCTCTGCCCGGACTGAAACAGAAAAACGGCACTGTTCTCTGCAAGAAAAATTTCACCCTGCGCCGGGGCATCCCTTTCAGAGACAGCAACAGCGCCAATGCCGGAAGAAGATATGATATTCTGGATGAACTTACCGGTGTTTCCGCCGTTCCCGTTCCGCCCAAAGAAGCCAATATCGTTTTTCTGCAGTTTGACTGCCATGATTTGAAACCGGGCATCTACACAGGAACACTTCTGGTCACTCCGCTGGGCGGCGGACGTTTTGCAAAACTGCGTCATCTTCCCCGCCGTGCCGGATATGAAATCAAAGATGATTCAAAAATCGTTGATATCACCCTTGAAGTTCTGCCCTTTGCCCTGCGTGAACCCTCAACATTTCCCCTCTGCGGATTCCGTACAGCGTATAACAAATATCAGCTTGAATTCATGAAAAAGTATGATTTTGCGATGTACATGATCACGCCCTGGTACTTCGGCTGCACGTTTAATTCTGACGGCTCCATCAAAGAACGCAAGCCAAAAGAACACCTGATTCCCCACATCCGTTTTCTGGCGGAAAATGTAAAAAATACGGGAAAAGTTCCGCCGGTATTTGCCGGATACAGCTGCTACGACATCTGGCGCAGGATACACGTTAAAAAGCAGTTTACTCCCGGTACGCCCGAATACTGGAAAGCGTGGAGATCATGGATCCAATATATTGATGAAACCATGCGCGAGAACGGTGTGCCGCGCTCAAATTATACCGTTGAAGTCTTTGATGAACCCAGTCCCGCAAAGTTCCCGGTCTCTGAAATCATCAGAGCTTTTGCCGAGGCGAAAAAGGCTGTCCCCGGAATCCATTTGACTGTTACCAACGGAGAACGGCACTATTATAAAGACCTCAATTCCCTGGTTGACAACTGGATTTTCGGACAGCACATCTTCGGAGAAAAAGATCAGATGGCAAAGACCGCTCATTTTGCCGCACAGAAAGGTAAAATTTCAGGTATGTATGCCTGCGGAACCAATATGCGCCATGAGTTGCGCTATAACCGTATACTCCCCTGGAAATCGGCACTTTCCGGCGGAGATTATGTCGGTTTGTATCAGTTCTTTGAACAGACCCCCGCTGCCGATTTCCGCCGTGCGCCCGAGGGTGGTGTTGCGTATGATACAGCTTACGCGCTGGTTCCCTCCATCCGCCTGGAACTTTTGCGGACCGGTATGAACGATATCCGCTATTTAAAAGAACTTGAACTGCTTGCCAAAGGGACGGCAAAAGAAAAAGAGACTGCAAAATTTATCGCAAAAACAATGTATGAAGTTGCCGTCGTCTATCCCCATGACCCGGCACGCGCTCAGAAAGCAAGACAGGAAGTTATTCAACGTATTCTTGATATCACCAACAAATAACGGAGGAAAAAATGAAAAACACATTTGAACATGTCAGTAAAAAGTCCCGTTTCACTCTCATCGAACTGTTAGTTGTGATCGCCATCATAGCCATTCTTGCGGCGATGCTCATGCCCGCTTTGCAGCAGGCGCGTGAACGCGGCAGAGCAGCCAACTGTATCAGCAATCTTAAACAAATCAGTCAGGCAGAAACAAATTACACGCTGGACTTTAATGATTTTTATCATGGCTGGGCTGTTAAAGTAAAGACGTTTGCCGGTTATACGATAAATGGTGCTGCGGGCTGGTCACTCTTTTTGTGGGGCAACGGTTATCTGCCTGAACCGGGCAAACCCAACTCCGTATTTTTCTGCTCCTCTCAGAGCAATATTCCCGATAATGAATATGCAAGTCAGGGCAAAGATTGCAGCCACCACTACAAGAACAACAACTATTCCGCTAATCAGGAAATCATGTGGACTTATGCCGGAGGTCCTGATCAGACAACCGTGTTTAAAACCAATCAGATCAAACTGCCTGCTAAAAAATTCGTATTTACAGACGGACTTCAGCGCAGAGACGGCAGCAAAAATGAAGTCAAAGGAGTCTGCAGCCAGGCTTTTGATCAGGCAAAAATCAGGACAACGATCAATACCTGGGGCAGTTTCACAATACCGCATGGTGAGGGCTTCAACGCTTCTTATGCCGATGGACACGTCGGCTGGATCCTCTGGGCTCAGGCGATGAGCAACAAGAAGATTGCTCAGCCGCTTGAAGTTTATTGATACGATAAATCAGAGGTACTGGTTATGAAAAATTTTTTCCTGTTCGCAGCGTTGATTCTTGCATTCAGCCTTTGCGGTGTCAACCTGATCCAGGATCCGGAGTGCGACAAATTTCCCTCTCCCGAAACGGGACTGATGGAGGGCGCAAAGACCGGAAAACTCTCTCAATTCATTGAAGACAGAACCTGGAACCGTTGTCTTAAAATGGAATTGCTCCGTTATGAGAACAATACGCCGGGGCAACGCAAGGCAAGTCTTTCAATGCGTCTGGGCGGACGGGGAAAAGTTTACGGTTTTCCGGTCAAACCGGATACCGTTTACAATTTTTCATTTGAAGCAAAAGGAAACGCTTACCGGGTACTTTCAGGTTTTTATGAGTGGCAGCACGATAAGGATAACTCCTCACGTTTCCGTTCAAAAAAAGCCAACTCCGTCAAAGTGTTCAGTCCCCGGCAGGAGTGGACCGTTTATAAAGGCACATTCAAGACCTCTGCAAAAGCGAAACGCGCGGCACTTTATCTGCAGTTCTGGGGAAAGGAATCCAGCCGGGATCTCCGTGAAAAACCGGGGGATTACATTCTCATTGACAAGATAAAGGTGGAAGAATCTGTTTTGCCTGTTATCGGCAGAAACGCTGTTCGAGTTGTCAAAGCTGCGCCGCAGCTACCTGTGATCGTCGTTCCGGAAAAGCGTCCTGAAAAAGCGCAGATCAATGATTTTCAGGACTATGCCATTCCGGCGCCCACGCGCGGCGCAAAGACTTCTGTGCAGATATATCACAACAAAAAAGAGTTGAAATTTTTTATCCGCTGTCAGATTCCGCAGGGACACTTGTCTTTTGCAAAGTGCAGAATTCAAGGCAGCGATGCCATCTGGAACGATGATCTTGTTGAAGTTTTTATTTCTGATGCCGTTGTTTCCGGGGCTTACCGTCAGTTTGTCGTCTCCTCCGGCGGCGGCAGATGGGCGGGCAACGGTACACCTGTACCGCCCAAAGATAATTACAACTGGAAAAGCCGAGTGAAACTCTCTGAAAAGTTCTGCGATATTGAACTGGATATCCCCTTTGCTCTGCTGGGGATCAAAGGCTCTCCCCAACCGGGAACAGTTCTGCGTTTCAATATCGGCAGACAGCGGCAGATACCGGGGCAGTTTTCCAAACCTGATTTCACAAAAGCCAACCGCTGGCGCAATCGCCGTATGATCGATATATCTTCCGTTGCCCGTCCCTATGGCATAGCCGGAGAAAATTTGAAAACTTCCGGAGTTCTGGTGATTGATGATCTGCAGCCTTTGATTTCCCGAGTCCGGATGGAAACCCGAAAATACAATAAAGCTCCTGAAGTTGCGGCACTGTGGAAAAAAGCTGACAGAAAAAATCCGGCTCTCTGCTGGAATATTCTTGATACGATCCGTAAAACCTGCCGCCGCCTTGAGCTGTCGCAACAGAGTTTTCTGCTGAATCAGATTCCTGTTTCAACGGATCCGGCTGTACCGTTTTTTCCCCGTGAGCTGGGTCAGGAACAGAAAGTGTTCCGTATCCGTGCGGCGGTCAACGAATATGCGCCGATGGCTCTGGCTTTAGCCAATAACACAAAAGATTTTGAAGAATACCGGGTATTTTTAAGCGGCGGATGGAGCAAGGCAGATCCCGCTCATGAACGGCATGCCCGTATCATGGGATTGCGGCGAAAAGACGGCAGGATTTTTCCCGCCTCAAAAATCACTCTGCGCCGGGGATTGCCGTACAAGGATGCCGAAACACCCCACCGCGGACGGCGGCTGGATCTTCTTGCAAAACTCAATGAAGCCGGAACTGTCCCCGTACAGCCGCAGCAGGCAGGACTTCTCTGGCTCACCTTTGATTGTTCCGGTATACAGCCGGGGATCTACCGGGGCTCGATCAATGTGATCCCTCTCAACGGTATCAATCAGAAGATCACACACACAAGAACCGGATTCCGTTATGACGGAGAAGCCCGTGAATTCCCCGTTGAAATAGAGGTTCTGCCCATTACTCTGCCTGAAAAATCTCCGCTGCCGTTAAGTCCTGTGGTGCGTGTCATCCGCGGCGATCAGGGAGATTTCATGAAACAGTATGACTGCTTTATGTATATGGTCACACCGTGGTTTTTCACTTTCAAATACAACCCCGACGGCAGTATAAAAGAGTATTCCGTTAAAAGTCAATTGTATCCACAGATAAAAAAGACCATTGCTGCATTGAAAAAGAATCCGTTTGCCGCCAATCCCAAAATCCGCTTCGGACACAGTATGTATCCGGTATGGAAAATGCATCTGGGCGGAAAAGTCCTGAAGTTTAATTCAAAAGAATACTGGAACGGCTGGCGCAATTACTGCAAAGGTGTGGTCAGAATCCTGCAGGAACAGGGATTCAGAAAAGAAGAATTCGTTCTGGAGCTTTTTGACGAACCAAGTACAAAAGAATTTACCGTCCATGAATTGCTCACCGCTCACAAAGAGTGTAAAAAAGTGCTGCCCGATGTGCTGATCCAGATGGCATCAGGTATCTCTTTTATCGAACAGGATAAAGTCTTTGAAGAATTGACTCAAGTTATTGACCTCTGGACTTTTTCATTCTACCGCACCAATATTCCCGCCTATCGTAAAAAGATGAAATATTTTCATGCGCAGAAGGGAAAACACATGCAGATCTACGCCTGCGGAACCAGTATGCGGCTGGACCTTTACCGTTATTACCGTCTGCTGCCCTGGAATGCGATGGAAGCGGGGGCGGATTCTGTCAGTCTCTACTGTCTGTTTCCGATGAATGCTCTGGGCAATGATATTTACCGTGTGCCTGTGGGCGATGCGGCGTATATGACAAGTGACGGTATTCTGCCTTCTGTCAGACTTGAAAATTTCCGTGCGGGATTGACGGATATCAAATATCTGAAACTCCTTGAAAGCATGGCAAAAGGCAATACGCCGCAGGAAAAGAAAATCCGCAAATTCATTCAGGACTCCCTGAAAGATGTCTACATTGTTCAGCCCCACAATACAGCTCGGGCAGATGAAGTGCGTCAGCAGGCGGTCAAATATATTCTTCAATTGCAGAAAAGGAAATAAAACATGCTCCCCTATCAGGATGCCCGGAAATCTCCGGAAGAAAGAATGTCAGATTTGCTCTCACGGATGACCGTTGAAGAAAAAATCGGTCAGCTTGTCAAAATGGATGGTTTCCGCAGCTACATCCGTCAGGGAGAAGATTTTATTTTTACAGAACGTTTTTCTGCCTTTTCAGAAAAATGGATGCCCGGCACAATGTCCGTTCTCCTGCGGGCGGACTGGTGGACCCAAATCAATTGGGACAACGGTATTCCGCCTGAAAAAATGCGGACGGCTGTTCAGAAATTCCAGAAATTTGTCTACGAAAACTCCCGTCTGCATATTCCGCTTTACATCATGGAGGAGGCCTCCCACGGTTTGATGGCTCTGGGCAGCACCGTTTTCCCGACAGGGATCGGACTGGGGGCCATGTGGGATTGCGATATGATGAAAAGAATCGGTCATGTTGTCGGCAGGGAATGTGCCTCTGCGGGCGTACAGGCAACCCACGGTCCGGTACTGGATATCATCCGCGATATCCGCTGGTCGCGCTGTGAAGAAAACTATTCCGAAGACCCGGAGTTGACCGCTCTTTATGTGGAGTCTTATCTTGCCGGACTTCAGGCGGAAGGTATCGTTCCCACGCTGAAACACTTTTGCGGACACGGTTCTCCTGAGGGCGGACACAATCACGGTCCTGCCCATGCCGGACCGGTGGAACTTTTCAACTGTCAGCTGCGTCCGTTCCGCAGGGGTATTGCCGCCGGAGCAAGGTCGCTTATGAGTTCTTACAACGCTGTTGACGGCGAAGCGGTTTCCGGGAGTTTCTATTATCTGACTGAAGTTCTCCGTCATCAGATGGGCTTTGACGGATTTGTGGTCTCCGACCGCGGCGCGATTCCCCGTCTGGTTTATCAGCGCATTTGCCGGACTCCTGCCGAAGCCGCCGCAACTGCTCTGAAAGCCGGTTGCGATGTTGACAACGGCGGTTGGGAAAATCAGGCAAAAAATCTGACCGATGCCCTTGAACAGAATCTGATTTCAGAGCATGATCTGGATATTGCTGCAGGCAGAGTCCTCAAACTCAAATTTCAGCTTGGACTTTTTGAAAACCCCTTTCCCGGTAATGATCCGGTCACAGTCCTGCGTTCAGAAGAACACCGCAAAACCGCACTTGATGCCGCGCGCAAAACGCTGACGCTTTTGAAAAATGACGGAACTCTTCCCCTGAAAAATATCAAACGTATCGCTGTGATCGGTCCCAATGCCGATAATGTGATGAATCAGCTGGGAGATTATACTGCGCCGCAACTTGAGGGAACTGTTTCCACGCCTCTTTCCGGAATTACGGAAATTTCCCACACGGAGGGTATTGAAGTCCTCTATGCCCGCGGCGGCTCCATCCGCAAAAATGACCGGAGCGGTTTCAAAGAGGCTCTGGAAAAAGCTGAACAAGCTGATGTAATCGTATTTGTTCCCGGCGGCTCCAGCACCAAATACGGCAGCGGAACGACCCGCACAGCCACCGGTGCAGCCGTCGCTGAAATCCTCTCGCCTGAAGAATCCGAGAAAGAAAGCGGAGAGGGAACTGACCGCGCGACACTTGATTTTTCGGGTGTTCAAATGGAACTGTTTTCTCTTTTGTGCAAGACAGGTAAGCCGGTTGTTGCCGTCCCCATTCTGGGACGTCCTCTTATTATGACTGAAATACTGGAAAAAGCCTCTGCCGTTCTGCTTGCCTGGTATCCGGGAGAAGCAGGAGGTACCGCCATTGCTGAAACGCTTTTCGGCAGATACAATCCTGCCGGAAGATTGCCGGTATCCCTGCCCCGTTGTGAAGGACAGCTGCCCTTGTATTACAATTCACTTGAAGAGCGTCCTGATTATGTTGACTGCCCCTCTGCGCCTTTGCTGCCTTTCGGATTCGGTTTGAGTTTCTCTTCATTTGCTTATTCAAATCTTGTGTGGGACGGAAAAAAACTTTTTGTTGATGTTACCAATACAGGAAACTTTGACGGTGAGGAAGTCGTGCAGTTTTATCTGACAGCTGTAAATTCCCCTGTTCAGCGTCCGCACCTTGAACTTGCGGGATTCAGCCGTGTTTTCATTCCTGCAGGCAAATCCCGGCGCATTGAATGTACGCCGTCGGTTGAAGCCGCCGGATTTTATGACAGGTTCGGCAAATTCCATGCTCCCTCCGGGGAATTTATGTTTCACGCAGGCGGAAATTCATCAGATTTGATATCAATACCGGTGCAGTTTTGAATATAAAATTTCAATAATCAGGGCTTTATATTAAAAAAACATGAATAATTTTTTTAAAGACTTGTATTTTTTTTAAGATAAAGTTATATTTCAAGAAGTCAAGACGGCAAAAGGCTGTCGCAAAATATAAATAAGGGGGTATCAAATGAATATCACGTTGAAATTTGTTTTAAAATGCACCGCTTTGGCATTGTTTGCTCTGGGACTGTCGGGCTGTATCATTGAAGATCATCATCACGGACCGCGCCGTCCGGTGGTCGTTCACCACCCTGCGCCCCGCCGTCCGGTTGTGGTACATCGTCCTGCGCCGCGCCCGGTGGTTGTTCACAAGCCTGCGCCCCGCCGTCCGGTGGTTGTTCACAAGCCTGCGCCCCGCCGTCCGGTTGTCCATAAACCCGCACCGCGTAAAGCAGTTCACAAGCCTGCGCCCGGAAAACCCGCTCCCGGCAAGCCTGCACCGCGCCGCTGAAAAAAATCAACTCCGGAATAAACTCAAAACGTTATTCCGGAGTTTTTTTATCCTGATATGCAAATGGTAAGAGTGTCTCAAGTATTATTTCCGCCGCATGCTGCAGGTGAAGTAATGACAAACTCCACCTGAAGCACACCTTTGAGTTTGCGGATACCGTTGGCAAGATTTCTGATATCTGCGCCGATACCCTTGACGGTGATCATCGTGCTGGAACAATTTTCTCCGACAGCAAAGCGGGCAGTTCCCAGCACGTTGACAGCAGCATTATCAAGAGAAGAAAGAAGTTTCGTTTCAATTCCCGGATGAGTCAAGTCGCACAAAACACTGAGAGTTCCGATGACTTCGCCGTTATGTGCGCACTTTCTTTTTGCCAGCTGCTTGCGGATCATATCGCGGATAAATTCCGAGCGGTTGCTGTAATTATATTCCTCAAGCAAAGTTTCCAAGCCGGCAAAAAGTTCTTCCTCTATGGAAAAACTCATGCGGATAAGAGACGATTCTTTCTCTTTCATTCCTTAAAATTCCCAGCCGCAGTCACGGAGAAGTTTTTCAAAACGTCTGCCGTATTCAACATAGCTGGAATATTTGACTTCTTCCAAGTCTGTGGTGTTTTCTGCGGCATCGTGGAAAACTGCTGCAACGTGGGGCTCCATGGAGAAACCACCG
>JAZQYS010000088.1:0-1122 GCA_045633645.1 Victivallaceae bacterium
ATATGCGGCAAGTTCCTTTTCAGTCATGTTTCCTGAAGCAACAAGACGCAAAGGCTGACGCGGCCAGGATTCAGGAATCCTCACATTAAGTTTCGGGTGATCCAGACGTACAGTATTGGCACCGACCATAATGGCATCTGACATGCGGCGAAGTTCCTGAACTCTTGCACGGGCAAGTTCGCCCGTCACCCAGAAAGAATCTCCTGAGGGCGCAGCCGTTTTTCCGTCAAGAGTGGTTGCCATTTTAAGAACAACCCACGGCTTTCCGGTTGAAATCCAGCAGAAGAACGCGCGGTTCAACTGATAACAGGCGGCTTCTTCCACACCGCTTGAAACGGAAATCCCTGCTTTTTCAAGAATCGCAACGGCTTTACCGTTGTGCTTGGGATTGGGGTCAAGACAACCGATAACCACCCTTTTGACACCGGAATTTAAAATTCTTTCGGTACAGGGAGGGGTTCTACCGTAACTTGAACAGGGTTCAAGAGTCACATACAAAGTGGCTCCGTCGGTTGATTCGCCGCGTTTTTCAGCATCGGCAAACGCATTGACTTCGGCATGAGCCTCCCCTGCCCTGTGATGATACCCTTCACCGATAATAATTCCGTCGCGGACCAACACAGCACCCACCATCGGGTTGGGGTTGGTCATGCCGCAGGCACGCTCCGCCAACTCCAGAGCGCGACGCATGTATCCGCTGTCAGAAGTCATCTTTTATTCTCCGCGCGGAGCAAACAACGCTTCCGCATAAAGCTCAGGATCAAAAGGCTGCAATTCGTCCGGCTGTTCGCCCAGTCCGGTAAAGAATGTCGGCAATTCAAACTCACGGTGGAGAGCAACAGCCATACCGCCCCTGCCCGTACCGTCAAGTTTGGTCAAGACCAATCCGGTCACACCGGCAATCTTTGAAAATTCCCGCGCCTGATTGACGACATTGGCACCGAGACTTGAATCAACAGTAAGCCAAACTTCGTGCGGCGCATCCGGATAAACCTTTGAAATGGAACGGCGGATTTTCGCCAATTCATCCATCAGATCACGGTGGTTCTGCTGACGTCCTGCGGTATCAATCAAAAGAAAATCCGCATTGCGCGCCAGGGCTGCCTGCGTTGCATCAAAGGC
>JAZQYS010000089.1:0-2613 GCA_045633645.1 Victivallaceae bacterium
TTATTATGAAAAAATTATTACTTTCCTCTCTGCTGGCTCTTGCCGTTGCCGGTTGTCAGACTCCGGAAAAGAAAGCTCCGGCAAAAGAAACTCCGAAAGCGGAACAGAAAGCCGCTGCAAAGAAAGCTCCGGCAAAGAAAACTGCGGTAAAAGCTCCTGCAAAAAAAGCCACAGCCAAAGTTCCGGTAAAGAAAGCTGCGGTAAAATCTCAGGCGAAAAAGGCTCCCGCAAAGAAAGCCAAGACGCCGTTTTTCAACGATATTCAGATTATCGGAAAGACAAACAAATCAGCTCTGTCTTACAAGGAAAATGAAGAAATGATCTTCACTTTCAGAGTGGATTGGGGCAAAAACAAACCCGGAAAATGTTTTCTCAGTTACGTCCGCCGCGGCGATGACAACAAAACTTTCCGCGGCAAAGTCCCCGCAGATCAACTCCTGACTGTCAAAACAAAACTTGACCGTCCCGGTTTTGTCAGCGTGAATGTCTTTTTGATTGATGCCAAAGGCAAAGCACTCAAATATCAGGATTACCGCAAAAGACTGCGCTCCATCGCCTTTTTTGCCGGTGCCGCTGTCAAAGCAGAAACCCTCAAAGATTGCGGCGAACCCAAAGATTTTGACGCTTTCTGGGCAAATCAGAAAAAACGTCTTGCCCAAGTTCCTTTCAAAGGAAAAGTTGACAGAAAAGCCGTCAAACAGTTCAAAAACGGTACGGTTTATGCCGTCAGTATCCCGTCTCCCGGTCCCCGTCCGGCAACCGGCTACATGAGTATCCCCAAAAACGCCAAGGCAAAATCCCTGCCGGTCCGCCTGATATTTTTCGGTTACGGTACACACAAACAGATGCCCCTCGGCAGTGTCAATCAGAAAGAAATCATTTTCCAGCTCAACGCCCACGGTCAGAAACTCGGTCAGAATGCCGCATATTACAAAGAATTTTTCAAGTCCATCCGCACAGCAAAATACACTTATGCGTTTGATCCCGAACAGAACAAAAATCCTGAAACTTGTTTCTTCAACGGTATGGTCATGCGCATTCTGCGGACTCTTGAATACCTCAAAACCCTGCCTGAATGGGATGGAAAAAATCTGATTGTTTCCGGCGGCAGCCAGGGCGGACTTCAAACCATGTGGGCGGCAGCTCTGGATCAGGATATCACAGTTGCCCTTCCCGCCATCACCTGGTGCTGCGACCTTGCAGGAACAAAAAAAGCCAAACGTATCCACGGCAGCTGGAGAATCAAATACGTCCCCGCTCTGGACTACTTTGATCCCGTCTTTATGGCAAAGCGTATTAAAAAGGCAGATGTGACCATCACCCGCGCCGGTCTCGGTGACTACACCTGTCCGCCCTCCGGTCTTGCCATCAGTTACAACAATCTTGCCACCCCGCGCAAAACCATCAACTGGTATCAGGGCAGCGATCACGGTTTCGTTCCAAAAAAATCTGAAATCGTCGTTTGGACCACAAAGAAATAACTTTCAAGTTCTGAATAACCGCTGAGGTTTGCAGCCTCGGCGGTATTTTTTTGCCCGGCAGATAATTATGAATATCATTTGAATAATATTTGACTTTTATCAGATTTGATGTTATAATAAACCGATATAGAAAAAAATGAGTCAATTCTTATAAAAAATGCAAAAAGGTGATAACTCGTGGTAAAAAAGATATTTCTGCTGTCGGCAATGATGTTGATGTTTTGTCAACTTTGTGCTGCGGAGCTTCTCAACGGAAGTTTCGAAAAGGCTCTGCCCAAACCCAAAGGACGCTCTTTCCGTCTGAAACTTGCTGAAAACTGGGAGACTCTTCTGCAATCAGGTTCCGATAAACTTGAAGCCTCTTTGAGTACTCAGGCGCACAGCGGAAAATATTCCATGCGGATCAAGGCGATCGCCCCGAACAGTTTCGGCGGAACTTATCAAACCGTTGCCTGTACTCCTGACAGCATGATGAAACTTTCTATGTACGTTAAAGGAACTGCCAATACACGCACATATTTCAGGATCCGCTTTTTTGATGCTTCAGGCAAAACGGAACGTAAAAAATATCTCATGCCCGGATGGGTTATCCGCGAATGGCAGAAAGACCAATGGCTTTACAGAGAATTCAAATTTAAAGTTCCCTCTCATGCAGTCAAAATGTCCATCGGTATTGAAACGCTCGGCAACAAATTCCCCAATGCGGAAATCTTTATTGATGATGTAAAATTAACTCAAGACGCCTCTCCGATTCTTAAAAACAAATATCTGCGCGCTGAAATCGATCCGCTTTTCGGCGGCTGTATCAAAAGTCTGGAGTTGACAACCAACGGAAAAAGTCATGAATTCACCACGCCGCGCGCCCTGACAAAAGAGGGTGGTCTTGCGCTTGAAATCATCCCTGAAAAACGCAATCCCGGACTTTTTTCAAAGAAGAAATATGAATTATCCTCTCCCGTTCCCATGCAGAAAATCGTCGTCACCCGCACCGAAAAAGGCGGAGATCACGACGGTCTGAAAGTAACTAAAACCTTTACTCTTGAACCGGATTCAACCAAAATCAAAGTCACCCTTGAGTTGACCAATACCGGAAAAAAAGTAATTTCCACCAGCTGCCGCATACAGAACTGTC
>JAZQYS010000090.1:0-3335 GCA_045633645.1 Victivallaceae bacterium
GGTGATGATGACGTTGGATAATTCGTCCAGTTTTACCGGTTCTTTTGCCGGATCGCCGGGGAGAACGTCAAGCATGGCGGTAAGTCTGCCGGATTGGCACTCTTTAAAGAGAGCGTCGTAATCCATCAATCCGGGACGTCCGCAGTTGACGATTTCAGCACCGTCGCGGAGAAGACGGAGTTTGTCTGCATTCAGCATTCCCAGATTCTGCGGCGTTTGTCCCGTGAGACAGTGCAGCTGATCGCAGTTTTCAAGGAGTTCCTCAAATGAATTTGCTTTGACTGCGCCGTAAGAGGCAAGTTCTCTATTAGAAGCGTGTCCGGAATAAACCAGAATTTTTGCCGGTTCAAAGGCGCAGATTCTCTTGATGTAGGCTTTTGCGATATCTCCGAATCCCCAGATACCGATGACCGTATCATGAATATCTCTGAATGATTGGAACCCGCCCCAGTTGGCGTGTTCTCCGGCACGGAGTTTGCTGTAATTAAGAACCCGTCTCTGGAGCATGAGCGTTGCCAGAACTGCCCACTCCGACACCGTTTCCGCCAGCAGCGGATTGGCTGAAAAAAGCGTTATGTTTCTTTGGAACAATTCCGGCGTTGCAATCGGACGGACAGACCCTGCGGCGTGTCCGACGATTTTCAGGTTCGGCATTTTAGAGAGCCATTCCTCTGTCAGCAGCGGTGCGCCCCAGGTGGTAATCAAGCCTTGAGTTTCTTCAATATTATCTGTCAGATAAAAATCGTAACGCTGAAGCGTTTCATCAATTTTGCCGCTCCAGAGCATTTCTTTGCGATTGGGGTCATTCGTTAAATAATAAACGGGAATCATTTTTTTACCTTGAATTATTTTTTACACGGCACGATTTTCCAGTTGCCGCTTTTCCAGATACCGTAGATGTTGCCTTTGTCTTTTGCAACAGAAAATTCCACTTTTGTTTTGCCGTTGACGGCGTTCCACTTGCCGGGAGCAAGATCCAGCAGCAGCACGCGGGTGTTGTTTTTTTCAACATTGACGGTAAATGCGGACTTGGTAACTTTATCAACATCACCGAAAACGGTCAGATAATCAAATTTTTCACCTTTGAGGAGAACTTGAATTAGTTTGCCGTTGCAGCTTGCTGAAACCGGTTGCGCAGAAAGTTTTCCGTCATGAATTTGCAGAGCGTGAAGATAAATGTTGCCTTTTCCTGAAATTTCAATGCGGCTGCCTTTTGCCTCTCTGCGTTCTGGGAAGCGGGCAGGGATATGGACACCGTCAAAGGTACGGGCGTCTTTACCGGTCGTGACTTTTATTTCATTTTCTGCGGGGATAAGAGTTTTTACCGTTGCTCTGCCGGTTTTGTTTCCCTGCCGGGTTGTCAGATAAAGCGTGCCGTTTTTGATTTCAGGCTTTTCAAAAGAGGTCAGCTGAAAAATCGGTTTGATGTTGCTTCTTTCGGTGGCAAAACGGTCCAGAATAAGCAGCGTTCCAGGACGGTTTTTGTCATTCTGATTCCAGAAAACAAAACTGCGGGAGTAACTTTTTGTTCTGCCGGCATAAGAGGGGGCAAGGCTCGTTTCCAGAAAGTTGTATTCCGGCTTCTGCTGAGAGGGACCGAATCCTGCACGGGGCGTTTCTCCGCAATAAAAAAGTTTGTTGTTGAGCAACGCATCTGCCGTAAGGGGAGGACGGTCCTGCTGCATATTATGTCCGCCGACATTCACCCATCTTTTCAGCCAATGGGGACGCTTCTGTTCCGGATCTCGGAAAAGCATCATGGAGTGGACTCCGGCTGCTTTGTTCAGCAGGCGGTCATACTCCAGACCGTAATAGCGGTACTGTCCCAGTTCAGTGATAAGATATCCGCGGTAGTAGAGCTGGAATGAACCCTGATCTCTGTGCTGGTGATTGACCAGATAGTGTTTGCCGCCGTTCATAGAAAGAACCATGTCATCGGAGTCGGGCGTAAAGTTCCAGCCTGTACGGACAGCCATGCCGGGCAGGGGATCTTTGAATTGTTTGGTCAGCGGCAGTTTTGCGCGCAAATCCTGCGGCTTGACATTGGGATCATTGGCAAGAAGGAACAACACCGGATCCATGGTCCAGCCCTTCCATTTGCCGCGCTGAAGTTCCATTTTAAATTCAGGATTGGGATAAAGTGCCATCAGGCAGTTCAGCATCTGGATATTCAAAGGAATGTATTGCGGACGTGTGATTTTCCAGTTATCATCTCCTTCAATGAGGAAACAGCCGTCGGGCAGACGCTGATAGTACCAGTAATAGGGAAAATCCTTTGCTTCATCAGGCAGAACTTTTATGCCGAAAACACGGTAAATCTGCAGTGCCGCCAGATAATCGAACTGGGCGCGGTACTGCCCGTAAGATGTTCCCTGACTGTGGCGTCCGCTGGGGTAGGTGAGTTTCTTGAGCGGCAGCCAGATTTCAAACATCTGCCAGGCAACGTATTTGTAAGGCAGGGGATCTTCGTCGTAAATCGCCAGAGCCATAGAAAACAAATCGCGGTTGAACTGCGCTTCGTTGCCGTGTCCGGCAGAGGCATATTGACGGAACGGAGGCCAGTCCGCTTCAAGTTCGGCGGCATAGAAGAGCATGCGTTTCCGGAAAAATGTTTTCTCTTCTGCCGGAATCAGGTTATAGCACCAGTCATAGACTAAGGACGCACTGAAAATCATTTCTCCGACTTTTCTGCAGATATCCTGTCCGTTGCCGAAAGTTGCAACAGAAATGTAGGATTTGATAAGTTTCACTGCTTCAAGTCCGGTTTTTTTATCACCTGTTACAAGATAATAAAAGGCTTTGGCGTTGACAGCATCCAGAAGTTCTTTGTTGTATGATACTTCTTGTCCGGGAACGATTTTGAAACCAAACGGTTTTTCTGCTTTTTTTCTGACGGAGTTCCAGACCGGCAGACTGTCTCCTTTGGTGATGTTCTTTTTGAGTTCAATAAGATATTGCGGATTGACAAACAGCCGGGGATGTCTTTTCGGGGGAATAAGTGTCGGTTTGTAATTTCTTGCCGCCTTGGGGACACCGTAAGGTTTTTCCGGAACGAACTGCACTTTTGATACAGTTGTCATTTTATCATCAAATTTGAAATAAAATTTATAAGTTTCTCCGGCATTGAGCGGAACCCGTTCCAGATGCGCCGCTGCATTGATCCGGTTGTAACCCAGCAGACGGCGGGTCAGAAGAGGACCGTTATTCAGGCGTATTTTGACAAAATGCTGCTGTCCTGCTGGAATCAGAGACTTTGAGTGTGAAACAATCCAGTAAGTCCCGGTTTTGCGCACCCTGACGACATAATCCGTCTTTTTTGAAGAAATTTGAAGTGT
>JAZQYS010000091.1:0-6665 GCA_045633645.1 Victivallaceae bacterium
CTACGATCCGACTTCCAGATGCCGCTGTGACGGGCAAGGATCTGTTCACGAGTCAGCGGCGCTTGCAGTTTTGAAAAGGCGTAAAAGTCTTTGAGACAGGTTTGACAGAAGCAGTGGCGTTTGGGGTGGGGTTCGTAGTCAAAATTGATGACATCCCACTTGAATTTGCCAACGCGCTTGCGGATACATTGCGGAAAATAGTTGTCCCAGATGAGACCTTCGGGATCGCTGATAAGATAAGAGGGGCAGATGATTTCATCGGGAGTCAAGTGATAACGGGGAACGGCAACGGGAAATTTGACGTTTTTGGCTTTGGGATGGCTGTTTTTCCAGTCTTTGAAACCCAGCATTGGCATACTGCCGCGGCTTGCCATTTCAATGGATTTTTTGAATCCGGCAGTTTTGCGGGCGATTTCGTTGTAATCAGCGTGGCGCCATGCCCAGGGATCAATACCGATAAGGCGGTTTTGAGTGGTATTTTTCCAGAAATTGATGTGTTGTTCAGCTATAACGGAGGGCGTACCG
Organism: Victivallaceae bacterium; assembly: GCA_045633645.1. GTDB lineage: Bacteria > Verrucomicrobiota > Lentisphaeria > Victivallales > Victivallaceae > UBA1784. Next base: position 526 of record JAZQYS010000091.1, read on the forward strand.
ATCAGATTCTGAATGTAATTGGGGCAGATGATGAATTTTTCGGGGATCTTTCCGGCAAAATCCAGCGGCGGCAGGACTTCAAGATTCAGAACCTGCGGCACATTGCCGTCTGCATACCATCTGCCGGAGCCTTTTGTTCCCGCTTTTGCATTGGTTCTGACAAAGACACGGTAAGTGTTATTCCATGTACCCCAGTTTTTTATGACGTGTTGAGGGATGGTGATCGTGTAACGGGTCAAACCGCCGGCAAGAGCTTTTGTCTGCGGTTGATCATACTTCCACTGCCACGGGATCTTTCCTGCATCCGCCGGACGGGTGGCTGAACCCGCAACGATTTCAAATCCTGCGGGCAGCTCAAAAGAGACCGTTTGAGTTGCGGGTCTGGAACCGGTGAAAGCCAATTTCCAAGTGGCGATAAAGTTTTGAGCGATCCGGTATTTTCCATTGTGGAACTCTACCGGAAAGAGAGTCACTTTATTTTTTTTTTGAACCGGAGCGGCCTGGGCTTTTCCGGTTACTTCTTCAAGACTGAAATCTGCAAAATCCGCTGTCCCTGACGCGAGTACCAGTGACGGGTAGAGCGACACCATGTTGTCCGGCTTGAGTTTGCCGGTGTTGAATGTGCCGCGGTATTCGGTCCATCCGGTGGTTCCCTGAACTTTGTGCCACATTTTATCTGCGCCGGCAAAGAGATATCTGCCTGCGGTAAAACTGATTCCCGCACCGTGGGTGATCCGTTTTGCATCCTGACGCTTCACATCCTTTGTCCGCATACGGAACTTGAACATATAGGTCGTATCCGGCTTGAGTTTGATCATCTGAACACAGGAGGTGTCAAATTTATCGTCGGCACAAGTCAGAGAAAGATAATACATATCCCCCTCTTTTTTGATTTCGCGTTTGCCGGTGGTCTTGGTCCAGCTGGCGAAAGTCCAGAACTTTGCGCCCTGCGCAAAATTGCCGTTGACGATGAGATTTTCAGCCGCAAGACTCAGAACACTCAGAAACCCGAGGAGAATAAACAGTTTTTTCATGATCTGTATTTCCTTTTGTGCGATCAGTATGCAGCGATAGTGCCTCTCACCTTGTAATAATCAAGACCTGCCTTGAGCGGACGTTTGTAGTCTGAAGTGGTGTCGCCGTCCTTGAGATATTCTGCAGGAGTCTTGGAGGCGGAGTGTCCGTCAAGATAAGCGGACTGGCATCTGCCGTTCTGCGGCGGCGCAACCTGGTAATCATCATAGGGTCTTACTTCTGTCGCGCCGTGACGGAAACGGGCATAGAGCATACTGGCAGAAGAACTGTTGATTTTCGCGCCGCTGTCGTAACAGTAGATGGCAAAGGACGGCTTGGTCAGAGCGGACATCTTTCTGTAAAAACCATAGGAGGCGGGAATGCCGATATATCCGGCAGCCCAGGGGTTTGCAACATAGTGCGTGTAGCGGAAATCATTGGAGGGGTGAAACTTGCCCGGTTCACTGGGACAGGCGAAACTGCCTTTGGCAATATATCCGTAATAGGTAAGACCATATCCCGGACCGCTGATGGTATGAGGTTCACCGTCAGTTTTTCTTCCTGAAAGCAGACAGTACCACTGACCTCTGTCACCGTCGCCGTTGGTAATGGGGGTGATCCAGTCATCATTGGCTTGAGCGTACAGCTGCACACCCATTCCGATCTGTTTCAGGTTATTCATGCAGGTTGAGTTTTTGGCGGAGTCTCTTGCCTTGTTCAGCGCAGGCATGAGCATTGCCGCAAGAATGGCAATGATTGCAATAACAACGAGGAGTTCAATCAGCGTGAAGTTGAAGTGTTTGTCTTGTTTTGTAACGGATTGCATTTTTCTTACCTCCTAAATTAATAAATTATCTTGCATCAGCGATATGTAAAATATTACCGTTTTTAACAAGTTCATTCTGCAAGTCAGTCACAGGCAGATCCGCAGGATCTACCCCGCGTGAAACGGACATTGCTGCGGCGGTACCGGCAACCTCTCCTGTCATTGCGGCAGCCGGGATCACACGGAAAACCTCCCAGGCATTATCACCGGGGGTGTTGATACAACGTCCTGCCGCAAGAGCACCGCGGATTTTTTGCGGAACCAGTGCGCCGTAAGGCGTTTCCCATGAGGGGAACATGCCCCGCCAGTCAGCGGCAACGCCGACGGAGTCTTTTACGGGGACTCCGGCAAAGCCCTCGGCAATTTCTGCCATACCCTCAATGCAGGCGATTTTACGGACCTGTGCCATTCCGGGCAGATAAAGCGGATAACATGTCTTTTTCCGTTCTGCGGGAAGCGTATCATAAGTGGAACGGATGATTTCATACTGGCGTTTCAGGAATTTCTGCATATCTTCAGAAGTGAACGCTTCACGCTTTTCTGTGGCACTGAGTTCATCACTTGAGGGATAAATACTGACATTTCCGGTAAAATAATATCTGCTGCGGGGTTGGTCATTCATTTCCATAACCCACGGAGAAACCCGATTCAGCCCCGGACGGACAGCTGCACCTGCCATGTGCAGCAGATAAGCACCGCCGCTGGCATCAATAAAACAATCAGCGGAAACTTTTTCACGTTCACTTGCACAGAAAAGTTCCGCTTCGGTCAAACGGTTGCTTCCGTCACAGACAGCACCGATAACAGAGGTATCCAATCTCAGGTCAACATCCGCTTCACGGAGCATTTTTTCAAGAGTAAGCGCATATCCGGCGGGAGAAAAACAGCACAGACACCGGGGACCGGCATGACCGCAGTCACCGCCTTCAGGACCGCCCCAGTTTTCAGACATTTCAAAAGGACCGTATTCCGGACATCTTCTCAAAAGTTCCTCAGAAATTCCGGAAGTTACGATTTTATTATTGTCATCGCTGACAGGCAGATAAATATAAATCAACCCCGAAGTGCCGAGACCGCCGAGGATCGCCTGTTTTTCAGCCAGAAGAACCTTTTTTCCTTTGCGGGAAGCTGCCAAAGCCGCTGCAACACCGGCAATACCGCCGCCGCAAACAACAATATCATAATGTGTCATGGTAAAAATTCCACCTTAACCTTAAAATAGGATTCTATTTAAATATAGTACAAAACAACGCGATAAACAAGAGTAAATTGTATCAAAAACAGTATCAAATTGTATCAAATGCAAAAAAATACCGGTAAAAAAAGCAAAATTACCACCGTTGCCAAAATATACACTTGCAGTTTATTAAAGAAAAGAACAGTTTTTTTCAGGTAAACAAGTTGAATAAAGCACTCCAGAATGGTATATTCAAAGTATGTGTTTTTATCTATATAAAGGATTAAAAAGTATGGAAAACAAAATTTTTCTCTGGAATGATAAAAAGTCCGCAGGTACTGGATGTGTTGAAGATGATTTTCAACCCTTTATTGAATTGTCTTTAGTTGCAACTTCTTCTCCCCTGGGTGCTGTCATTGTTCTTCCCGGCGGAGGATACCGCACAAGAGCCGCACACGAAGGTATGCCCGTTGCAAAAAAATTCAATGAATTGGGTTTTCATGCTTTTGTTCTGCAATACCGCGTTGCGCCGTATAAGTTTCCCGCACCGCAGCAGGATGTCATGCGCGCTCTTGCCATGGTAAGAGCCAACGCAGCAAAATGGAATGTCGATCCCGCGCATATTGCTGTCGGCGGATTTTCCGCCGGCGGACATCTTGCCTGCTGCGCCGGAACCATCGGTTTGAACATTGACCGTTCCGCCGGAGATTTTATTGATGAAGTCAGTGCAAAACCCGATGCTCTTCTTCTCTTTTATCCGGTTATTTCAAATGATAAAAGTATTTCACACTTCAATTCTTTTATCCAGCTTTCAGGCAAAGAGGAACCGGATGAAGAATTTCTGACCCTCACCCGTCTGGAAAATCAGATCTGCAAAGATACTCCGCCCGCCTTTTTATGGCATACGGCAACTGACGGTTCTGTGAATGTTCAGAACTCTTTGCGCTTTGCTCAAAACATGTGGGCAGCTCTCAAAAAGGCGGAACTGCATGTTTATCCTGAAGGTCATCACGGTCTCGGACTGGCTGAAGATAGAATTGATATCCGTTCCTGGCCGGTTCTTGCCGCAAACTTCCTTGAAAACAACAATTTTCCCCGTAAAAAGTAATTTTATTAAATGACAACTGTTACCAAAAAGCCGCCGGTTGCGGTGGTATTATCTTTGTTTTTTTCCGGTATTTTCCTGTCGGTGGAATCTATCCGGCTCATGCTTAACTGCCGCTGGAAAACTGAAGAAGCAGGATTTTTTATTGCCCTGTGTGCCGTTGAAATCACCGCAGGATTCATATTTGTTTCTGCCAACAAGCGGAAAATGATGGATTTTCTGTATCTTTCAGGCGCACTGTTACTGACACTTCATGCGGGTATCATCAATACAACCCTTGACTGGGTTATAAATTTTGTCCTTGCCGGAAGTGTCATCGCTCTGCTTGTTCGCAATAAAAAAGTAAATTCCTATCTGCTGTTTGCCGCGGCATTTGTTTCAGGACTGATTTTGAGTGTCGCTCTGCCCGGATGTGTTCTGTTATTTTCATGCATCTTTGCTCTTTTTCTTTCCGGAACACTGATTGTCTCCGCATCGGGACTGCGCCATATCAGATGGATTTTTCTCCCGCTTCTTCTGATTCAGTTTTTTCTGTTCCCCTTCGGCAAAAGCAAAGAAAAAATCCTGCAGTATTGGTATGATGTTCACGATATGGTCGTTTCAACTCTGCCTGCATCTCTTTTAACGGAAAATGAAGAAAAAAATCTCTCCGTTCTGCAAGTTACCCGAGACACACGTCTGGCAGAAGCCGCCCCCTGGAAAACTCTTCCCGGCATCGGCAGCGTTACAACCTGTATACCCGGAACTTTTCCCCCCATCGGAACAACCTTTGACTCCTTTGAAAAACCTTTTGATATCGTTTCAGTTGAAGTTTTGCCCGAATGGTCTGAAAATGCCACTCAAACTATGATTGAAAAACTTTCAAAAATGGTTGCTCCCGGACACGGAATTATGCTTTTTCCGCGCTCAGTTTTAAAATTCATGCCGCAAAATAAAAACTTCATCACCGTCCCCGGCTCCGAAGAAAGACGCCTGGCTGCTGTGGAATTTTCTGATGATGATGTAACTTGTGAAAAATTGGAAAAAAGACTTGATAAAAGACTTGAATATCTTAATAATAAAGATTTTATGACTCCAGGAGTTTTTTCTGCCCTCTTCAACAAAAATCCGGAAAAAGTTACTTTCTCTTTTCCAAAAATCATTGTCAAAGAACATTCCCTTTTCTTCTGGATAACCCTCGGTGTTGTGTGGCTGCTCTTCAGAATCACTTTTTCAAGAAAAGAAAATTTATCCTCTTTTCTCTCTGAAGCAGATAACAAATGTTCCGCAACTCTTATCACCCTGACCGGATTTTTTATCTTTTCTGAAAACAGAATCTATGCCTGTTTCCCTGAATATTTTTTCCTCTTCTGCATCGTTTTTGCCCTGCCGTTCTTCGGAAAAAAAGGAAAACTTGAAAAAGTTATGCTGCTTGCTTCCATCATCCTTCCCTGGCTCTTCACCGACCCGGAACCGGGAGTATTTTTACAAATTATTATCTTCTTAACTGTCCTCGTTTCCTGCATGTCAAGCGGCATGACAACCGCAAAAATTATGTCAGAAACCAAGTCGAACAGGAAAAGAACCATCTTTGCCTCCCTCACCGGTATCTTCCTCGGAGGTCTCCTCTTTCACTTCTTCTTTATCCCCGGAAACCCCATCCCCCTGCTCTGCATCTCCTCCATCCTCCGCACCACTGATCTCCTCCGCGAATAGCTCTTCTTTTCTTTTTAAAGAGAGCGTGTGGGAATCGGGGGGGAGAGGGAAAAAATTTTTTTTCCCGGGAAAAAAGTTTTCCTCTTTCCCCGGATAAGCAAACTTTTTTCAGAAAAGTTCGTTTTCGGAAGCTTTTCCGGCGATGCCGAGTTTATCCCAGGCTTTGGGAGTGGCTACTCTTCCGCGTGAGGTACGGGTGAGGTAGCCCTGTTGGATGAGGAACGGTTCGTAGACATCTTCCAGTGTTACCGTTTCTTCATTGATGGTCGCGGCCAGAGTGTCCAATCCCACCGGGCCACCGTTATAATTTTCAATGATGCTGG
>JAZQYS010000092.1:0-2549 GCA_045633645.1 Victivallaceae bacterium
GTTTGCGCTCCAGAGTCCGGGTTTCGGTTTTACGGGATTGGGTTACGCCTACGGCATCGATAATCACAAAATGGTCTTTGTTATCGGTGGCAGAAGGAGTTACTTTCTGCAAATCCTCTTTTTCAAGCGTCCGGGTTCCGCGGCCTTTCATCTGCTCAAAGTAATTCTTGCTGCGGACATCCCGCATAAAAATCAAACACTCCAGCGGTTTGACATCGGTACCGGTTGCAATCATATCCACCGTAACGGCTATACGAGGATAAAAGTCGTTACGCAGAGCCGACAACGCCTCCTCCGGATTGGCTGCCGAATATGTAATCTTGCGGCAAAACTCATTGCCCTCGCCAAACTCCTCACGGACAATTTTGATAATGTCATCCGCATGGCTGTCGGTCTTGGCAAAGATCAGCGTTTTCGGCACCTCTTTACGCCGTGGAAAAAGTTGAGTAAACAAGGCATCCTTAAATGATTTTATCACGGTTCTGATCTGGCTCGGATTTACGACATCTTTATCCAGTTCAGTGGGTTTGTAATCCACATCTTCGTCCAACTCTTCCCAACGTTTTTCGCGGGTGAGCCGGTTACGGTATTCGATTTGCTGTTTGAGAATCGTACCGCCCTGTTGGGTGACTGCGGTTTGGATAAGGTAGATATCTTCACCCACGTTTACACCGTCAATGATCGCCTGTTCCCGGGAGTATTCGCTGACAATGTTTTCATTAAAAAAAGCAAATGTCCGCTTGTCAGGTGTGGCGGTCAAGCCGATAATGAAACAATCAAAGTATTCCAACACCTGCTGCCACACATTATAAATAGAGCGGTGGCACTCATCAACAATAATAATATCAAAAAACTCCGGAGGGTATTTTTCGTTGTAAACTACCTCTTTCGGACGCTGCTTATCGGCTGAAACAAACTCATTAAAAGAGGTTTCTTCGGCAGACTCGTCCATCTCTTCGCCCCGCAGAATGGAATACATCCGCTGAATCGTACTGATGCAAACTTGAGCATCCTGCGGAATATAAGAGCGGCGCAAACGGCTGACTCCGTAAAGTTCCGAAAAAGTCCGGTGGTCATCGTTGGGGTGGTACGCCATAAATTCACGCTCTGCCTGTTCGCCCAGCCCTTTTGTGTCAACCAGAAACAGCACCCGGCGGACTTTGGCAAATTTCAGCAGGCGATAAACAGAAGTAATCGCGGTAAACGTTTTTCCGGCTCCGGTAGCCATCTGAACCAATGCCCTTGGCTTTGCAAGACCGAAAGAGCGTTCCAGATTGTTGATAGCTCTGATCTGGCAATCACGGAATCCTTCAGTATTCAATTCCGGAAACGCTTTCATCCGGTTGCGGACAGTAGAAGAATCTTTCAAAAACGTCGCCAAAGTTTCCGGACGGTGAAAGTTGAAAACGTTGCGGGAACGGTATTTTTCATCAGCGTAATCAGTGAAGCGGGTAAGTTTGCCGGTCGCCTCGTAAGCAAAACGGATTTTATAGTCGATCTTTATCCATTTGAATTTGCTGTTGGCATAACGCCCGGATTGAGTTTCAACCACGGTCAGATGCTCTCCGGAATCATCCGGCTTGGCTTCGATAACTCCGACCGGAACTCCATCAACAAAAAGTGCATAATCCACAGGACCAGTATCAGTCGGAAATTCTCGCACCGCCACACCACGTGCAGCCACCGGGTTCAGTTGCTTGATACTCTGAACCATCCAACCCGCCTGAACAAGTCTTTCGTCAATTTTTAATCTTGCTTCCGCTTCCGGAGTCATAAAAAAGTCCTATTTTGTTACCGACATTCACATAAAATGTAAAATAACACAACTTTACCAACTTTGCAATATAAAAACACTGATAGAAGCGTATTTTTATATTTGTGTTCTCCAATACCCGCCGTTTTTCGGGGCTCCGCGGAATGTGATTTGACCTGAGACTTTGAGGCGGCTTAATTCGCGTTGAAGTGTGCGTAATGGGATGGATACCCAGGGATTCGGAAATCTGATTGGCTCGGCTGCCGGGATATTGGGGGAAATCTAAAATTGGATTTACTCCGCCATTTACTCCGCCGATCCCGCAGGACCGGCAGGGCTTTATTTGATCGCGAGTTTATCTAACAGAGGTAATATACATAAAGTTTTTTGAAAGAGTGTTCAGTTAGATTGGATACATAATTAAGGTTGTTATGGATAGCATTTATGACGAGTTGAAAAAGGTTTTTCAGAATTTTCGCTGGATCGATGACATTCCGAAAATCAAATTCGACGGGATAAGATATGTATGGAAGCAAAAGCCGCTTTGCTGATTGAAGTAATTTGCGCAAGTGAACGTTGCCCGGCATTTATCAGATTGGCTGAACAGGCTCCTGGAGAGAAATGTTATTTGTTGCCGGATGTTGTTTCTATGAGAGACTACGCAGGTTTTTATAACAGTAATCAAGTTTACACAAATTCCAAGACCCGGGAGTGCAAACAATTTCCAACTCTCCCACAAAACTGCGTGGTACAATATAAGAGCTGCTGCCGCCACGTGAAGATGTGAAGAAGAGCC
>JAZQYS010000093.1:0-5583 GCA_045633645.1 Victivallaceae bacterium
GCTGACGGTAACGGGAAATGACGAAAAAACATATCTTCTTGAGCCGGAAAAGGGCATAATTTATCAGCAGGAAAAATATCGTTACATGATTACAAAAGATGACTGTACCGATCAGGAAAGACTGCCCAATGAATTTATTGACCTCTGGGGAGACGGTGAAAAGTTTCTGTGGGGAGAGGTGATCGGCTACTCAAACAAACACGGTATCACCCGCCGCGGTGCAGAAGATTTGCGCAGTGATTCTATTTGTTCACTTCCTGTTTCCGGCAAAAGTTATCCCTATGCGCTCTACTGTCCGACTATGAAAAAAGGAAGCTGTTATCACATTGCGGCATACCGTCAAATTTTTGCTCCGACGCAAGGGGCGGCAATCAGCAGTTACGGACACCGTGAACACGGTATTTACACGCATTACTGCAACTACACAGCTCCCTGTCAGGATAAAATAAAACTGCCGGAATCCTGTTCCGGCATGAAAATTAAAATTGAAGAAAACACCTGCGGTGCCGTTCTGATTGAAACAGTTCCCGCCGACGGAATCATTCCCGTTGAAATATCCGGCTGCGGCACCCTGATTTTTTGTGTAAAGTAAAACTGTTCCTGATAAGGGGAAACTTCTTTTCACGAGAAAAGGCCGAAACGTCGGCTTATGTATATTTTCTTTCCTCCTTGTCCTTCGCGAATATGATAAGGAGGATAATTATCACAAAGGAAAACATGGGAAACCTGAAAACAAGTGCCGGTTATTTTACTTGGCAAAGCATGCAAAAAACAACAGCCGGAAGCAGACTTTTGCTCCAAATTCTGCAAAAAAACAATAATATTTCTTGCAATTGAAAATATTGTGTGATATACTACAATGCAAAATATATTTTCAACATATGGAGTTTTTGATGGAACAGCAGAAAATTACCAATGGCGGTTTGCAATTTGTTCCGCAAATCGCGGTACAATATGTATATTTGGATTTTGACGGAGAATTGACTTTTTACAACGGGGAAATACTGACCGTTGATAATGTGAAAGTGCAGAATTCTTCTTTGACCACAGAACGCATTGCTTATATCGTTACTGAACTTAATGCTCAATATGCTGACCGGAATGTGATCTTCGTCACCGAAAAGCCGACAACTGCCGAATACTCCACAATCTACGTCGGAAAAACCTCCGCATTTGACCGGTACGGCAATTTTGCCGGACTTGCTGAAACCATTGACTCCGGAAACAAAAATAAAACCGACAAAGCCTTTGTGATGCTGGATTCCACCAACAGCAACGAAAAAATCATTTCCACAATCAGCCACGAAACCGACCATCTTCTCGGTGTCCTTAACCACGGAGGCAGCGGTCTCGCCGCATATGCAGACCGTTATGTCGGTTACGGAATTTCTTCATACGGCGTTACTCTTTATGAAGAGTCCATGTTTATCTCCAGCAGAGGCAATGCAACCAGTACAACACTCAGTGCCGGCGGAAACCTATACATCTCCGGGGGAGGTTTCGCAACAAATACCCGCGTTCATGGTGGATCTATGTACCTCTACAGTAGTGGCTCTGCTGCAAATACCCGCCTTGATGGTGGATCTATATACCTCTACAGTGGCGGCTCTGCTGCAAATACCAACGTTGAAAGGGGAACTATGCATATTTCGGGCGGTTATGCTTACAGCACGACTATCTCCTCCTCCGGTTGCCTGTATGTTTCAAACGGCGGCACAGCAAAAATAAATGTCGTTGACGGCGGTAAAATGTATATCTGCAGCGGCGGCACAGCAACATCAACCTACGTAAATTATATATATTGGGTAAATAGTCGTCTTGCCGGTGGAGAACTGCATATCTGTAATGGAGCCATCGCAGATGGCATATGGAATAGCGGAAGAATATTTGTCTCTGCCGGAGGAACGGCAAGAAGCGCATACATAAGACAAGGACATATGTACGTTTCTGCCGGAGGTTCTGCGATCAATACATCTATTCATTCTGAAGGCAAAATGATCATTTCAAGCGGCGGCACAGCAACTGGCATCAATGCGGAATCAGGGGCAGCTCTCCACATTGCAGTGGCACCCGACACCTATATACAAGGAAGTTATGCCGGTTCAAGTTTTTTTATGCAAAATGCTCAAATTTATAACTATACCGTTAATCAAAGATGCCAAATGGATATCTTTAACGGTGGATGCCACAAGGGAAGTTTGAATATTGCAAAAGGAGGAGTGGTATCGGCATATCAGGGGTCCGTCATTGAGTTTACTCTTACAGACAGTACATCCTCAAGTGGTTATTTGATTAACAACCTATCCGCAATTTCCGGATCTCCGACTTATACAATCGTTCTTTCTGCCAATCAGCAGGACGGCATTTATAAACTTGCACAAGGGGCAAATAATTTTGACGGATCAATTACTGTTTCTGATGGTTCAAGCAACTATGGCTCGGTAAAAGTCAACGGAACATCGCTTGTTTATCGCGATAAACATTACAGCCTCAAGCAATCCAATGGTAATTTGACTCTGACAATCGGTGTACCGGATACCACCCCGCCGTCAAAACCGACAGCCTCGGCAAATATCACATCACCGACCAACAGTAACGTAATTGTCATTGCGAATTTCAGTTATGACTCCGAAATCCGGCAATATTCATATAACAATAGCGCTTGGTACGATTATACAACCGGTATTGAGCTGAGCTCTAACAAAACAGTTTATTTCCGCGGGATGGACGCGGCGGGCAATGTGTCAGCTGTCACAACTTTCACCGTCAGCAACATTGACAAAGAAAAACCAATCCTTCGCGGAACTCCTACAGTCACTGTCAATGGAACACGTGCCACTTTCAGCTGGAATTCAGCCAATGACAACGTAAAAATTGCGGGATACAATCTTGTAGTTAACGCAAATACCTACTACGTTGACGGAACCAGTTATACTCTCAATAATCTTTCCCCGGGCAACTATACCTTTCGTTTGTCTGCCTACGATACAGCTGGCAACACCTCAACCTGGAGTTCCGCGCAAAGTTTTACGGTTTCCCAACAAACTGTAACTGATACAATTGCACCCACCATTTCCAGTGTCAAGTTGACCCAGGGGGCTGATAATTATATTTTCACGGCAACAGTCAATGCGTCCGACAATAAGACAGCCACCGCAAATCTGACGTATCAAATCAAGTATGCCGCAACGCAGAACGGATTGAATACTGCTGTTGCACAATCCGGTAAAAGTTTTACTCTTGATGCCAAGGCAGCCGGTAAAACGTATTACTATCAGATCGGAGTAACCGATGAAGCCGGCAATACCTCCTGGAGTTCCGCGCAAAGTTTTTATGTGAAAGAAAAAACGCTCCAACCGGTTTCTTCACTGGTCGTTACCACTGCTTCTGACGTGAATGATGCCAATGACGGAGTTACCAGTCTGCGTGAAGCATTGGATTATGCTGCAACATTGGATGGTGAACAAACAATCACCTTTGCCGGTGATTACAAAATTTCCATTGATTCAACATTGAATATTTCTTCAAATGTTGTCATTGACGGTGAGAGCAATGATGTCGTTATTTCCCTTGATTCTTCAGATGTGAATGTTTTCAACTTTACCGCAGAAACGTTGATAATCAATAATGTTGACTTTATTGCGACCAATCAAAATTCAAACTCTGCTCAGGCAAACGGCACCCGGGGGCAATTGTTATTATTGGAAAATGGCAATTTTTATCTCAGCAACTCTTCCGTCGAAGGTTTCTGCGCCGGTATGGCAGCGCTCATTACCCGGCAAGATACCTATTTGCAAATTGATAATTGCTTTTTCAGCAATAATATTGATACCAATCACGGCAACGGCGGTGCTGTTCAAGTAAACGGGAACGCCTTGATTAACAATACAACATTCGTTGGAAATCAAGCAGGAGTTGGAGGCGCACTGTTTACCGGCGAAGACAGTTACGTCAATGTAGTCAACTGTTCTTTTGTTAATAACAAGAATACCGAGGGATTTTACGGCATTTCGATTCATGGTCAGGAAGACTTGTTTATTCAGAACTCAATTGTTGTTGATGGCTCCCGCACATCTGATGGTATTGGTGGTAATATGTCATATAATTTGGTCGTTCGCAACAGCATTTACGCAGCTGCTTACACCGAATACAGGGGAGATTTTTTTAACAATATTTCCGGTAAGAATGTGTCAGATATTTATCCTGATGTAGAAATTGATTTTGATTGTTCCGGAAATAAATACCTTGAAGCAAATCCCGACAATATCAAAGATATTGCTGTTCTTTCTGCTGTTGATACTGATAATGTCATGTATTACTCAATTGATGGAAAACAATGGTATAAAACCCTAAATGATTCAGCTGCATCAAGCGAAAAAAACAATTATCTGTCACAGCATGTTCTCGGAAATCGCACGAAAGAAGATAATGTTGTCGGCGTATATGTCTTAAATGGAAATTTTGTCCCCCGGAATTTGCATGGATCTTCCGATAGTTTGCGTTGGGATGCAATTACCGGTGTTGATAGTTACATTGTGGAATACTCAACAGATAATTTTGCAAATGTGATTTCTTTCGAAACCACCGGTAACAAAGTTGACTCTATTGCATTGCCGTCAGGAACTTATCAATGGCGAGTAAAGGTTCGTGGCGGTGAGACTGTCAGCAACGGAGAAAATATTGCCGCCTCGCGAAGTGCTGAAGTGCAGAAGTTTGTTTCCGATGCCGACGGCAATATGGATGTATTCTTCGGTAATGCCGACAAGAAGTGGGAGATTGGTTACGCCGCTGAACATCAGGGCATTTTGAATGGTTGGAACGGTTCCGAAGAACAAGTTAAACTTACCGGCAAAAACAAAATTGCCGATGTGTTCAGTGGTTCGACCGATGCCAATGTGCTGATTTTGACCGATGATGCCAACGGAGATGCTCTGTTCTTGGATGACATTTTCACCGCTTTCGGCAAGGATACCGCCAGAATCGCTCAAATCAACGAGATCCGCACAGGATTTGGCGATGACATTGTGGATATGACAAGTCAGCGTTTTGCTTACGTCGGTGACGGCGTAAAGGTTTATGGCGGCTTGGGTAACGATACCATCTGGGCAAATAACGGCAATAATACCTTGTTCGGCGATGCCGGAAATGACCGCATTGTCGGCGGAGCAAATAACGATGTAATTGCTGGCGGCATCGGCAACGACCGTATGCACGGCGGCGGCGGAAGTGACATCTTCTGCTTCGGGGACAACTGGGGCAGAGATTCCGTTGAACAGCTTGCCGGTGGTTCGGTCACGTTATGGTTTGAAGATGGTTCTGCAAGCAACTGGAACGCCACTACGCTCACATATACCGATGGAGAAAATTCCGTCACGGTTAGCGGCGTAAGCAGTGTTACCCTGAAGTTCGGTGCAGATGTCTCTCTGCCTGACGGATGTTTTGCGGTAGTGTCCGAAGTTTTGCGCACATTTTAGATTGATTATCCCACGTGCTTCAGGCGCAGCCGTAACAAAACGACCGTCCCAAAAGCTCCGGAGGAGCAGGTCGTTTTGTGTAGGCGGAGCCTGTTAGCTCCATTAAATT
>JAZQYS010000094.1:0-2220 GCA_045633645.1 Victivallaceae bacterium
CCTGTGACAACTGGCAGGATGATTTTGCTGTTCAGAGCGTAGCTGAAAGTTTTTCGGTTACAGTACCTGGTCTTTCCAAACCTCTCATTGGAGAATTTGACTGCGTGGTAACTGACGGTCACGACAACTGTATTACGGATTGGAAAACAGCTTCGGCGAAGTGGCCTGTTGGCAAGGCAGATAATGACCTGCAAGCCACGGCGTTTTGCTATGCCTTTAAGCAAAAGTACGGAGAAAAGCCGTTGTTCCGTTTTGACGTTTATACCAAAACCAAAACGCCGACCGTCAACAATTATTACACGTTACGGACGGATGATGAGCTTGATCGCTTTGTCTCTCTGGCGAACCAAATAGAAAGAAGCGTCAACAGCGGAAACTTCTATCCCAATGAAAGCGGCTTCGGCTGTGGCGAGTGCCAATTCCGAGATCGCTGTAAGAAATGGCGGTGACAGATGAGTGGTCTTTGTATGGCTGGTGGCGGACATTTTGTTTCCAGATCTGAAGTCACCGAAATTATCCCTCCGGCAGGAACAAATACCTGGTGTCCTTTGAAACACGGCGATCTCATAAATGCCGTCCTTCAAATGGTGGACAGCAGAGGTTGGACGGTGACATCGGAAGACTGGGGACTGGCCCGGAATGATCTGCGGTTATTCGGTGTGATCCGTTTAGCCCGCAGTTCGTCTCCTGATTGGCAATATGCGATTGCTGTCAAAAACGGAAACGACAAAGCTGTTGCGTGTTCTATTGCTGCCGGCTTGAATGTTTATGCCTGTTCAAATTTAAGTCTGTCCGGGGATTTTATTATTTCAAGAAGGCATACAGCCGGGCTGTCGTTAGATAATCTGCTTTCCCAGGCAGTTGACGTTATTGATGACAGTTTTATTGCGTTGGAAACCACAATGGAAACGTTACGGTGCCAGGAAATAAGGGGCGATGATGAAGCGCGGGCCTGTCTGGTCAAAGCGGCGGAATCCCATGCCCTGAATTCTTCGGATATTGTTGAGGCATACCGGGAATATCGCAATCCCAGACATTTTGATTTTGAACCAAGCCGTTACAATTTACTTCAGGCTGTAACGCAGGTAAATCAGAAGTATCCGATCGCAAGGTATGAAGCCAGTTTAAAAGCCGTCACAAAATTGTTTGGTCTTAACGGGCATAAACCGGAATTATGGAATTAACACCAGAGGCTCGCCAACGCTGCTTTGCAGTGTCCGATATATTCGGAGGCCTGGAACACCAACGGTGCGGAAGTGATGCAACCGCACTGTAATCAGTCATCCCGGGAGCGTAAAACCTCCCGGTCTTTAACTATCTGAAAGGAATTTTAAATTATGAGTAATGTATTGTGTCCGATTTGTCATAAGCCCGGAACTTTGGTCAACAAAGTCCGAAAAGTCACCACCGCCGCAGGAATTGGAGCGGGCGGTTATCTTGCGGTATCCGGTTCAGCCAAAGGTGCTGCCATTGGAACTGCCCTCTGTCCGGGACTTGGAACGGTTCTTGGCGGTGTTCTTGGCTGTCTGCTCGGAGCCGCCGCAGGAGGAGTTGCCGGTAACTCTGTCGGCAAGATGGTTGATGAAAACCTTGTCCGTGTGTACCAGTGCCCCAATGGTCATGAGTGGAGGGCCGCATAATGGAATCGCGTTGTCCTGATTGCAACTCCGATAAGGTCATCCCGTGGGCGGATGGTTACATCTGCTGCAGCTGTGGTTGCGAGTTCGGAGAAGTTGCTTTTCCGGAAGATGAGTGACAACAATAACTATTTACACATTCCAGTTCAGAGTTTGCGCTTTGGACTGGATTTTTATTTTTTTACAGAAATAAATCTTTTCAGACATAATATAGTGCAGGCAATAAACCTGCTGAAATCTTTCCAGACAACGGTCATGCAAGATTTCAGACAAACAATTCATCAAGGTATATTGGTAATACCTTTAAAAGCATTTTTACTTCCCCAAATAAAAAAGAATGAATATATATCTATGAAAAGAGAAATAAAAGAAACATTAGATAGTCATTACGATAACTACAGTATAATGACAGATAGAGAAAGAGGATTAAGTTGTAACACAGAAATATTAAGAGAAATTGAAAAACAGTTTGATTATGCAAAAGGAAGTAAAAGCAAAGTATAATTTATGAGATATGATGTAAGAATACCAGAAGGGATGTATATTGAAGATAACAAGACTTTCAGAGACTTTCAAGCTAACT
>JAZQYS010000095.1:0-2236 GCA_045633645.1 Victivallaceae bacterium
CGCGGATACCTTTTTCAACGACTGTCACCCGACTTTGAAAGCTGACTTTGTGATGGCAAATCCTCCCTTTAACCTTTCCGATTGGGGTGCAGATCGCCTGAAAGATGATGTTCGCTGGAAATATGGTGTGCCGCCGTCAGGCAATGCGAACTTTGCCTGGCTTCAACACATGATCCACCACCTGGCTCCCAACGGCAAGATCGGCATGGTGTTGGCGAATGGTTCTCTTTCGTCCCAATCCGGCGGCGAAGGCGAAATCCGCAAAAACATTATTGAAGATGATCTCGTGTCCTGTATCGTTGCAATGCCGACACAGCTCTTTTATACGACCCAGATCCCTGTTTCTCTGTGGTTCCTGAGCCGCAATAAAAAGCAGAAGGGAAAGACTTGCTTTATTGATGCCCGCAAAATGGGAACGATGGTTTCCCGGAAACTGCGTATGCTGACCGATGCGGACATTCAGGAACTTGCAAAAACCTTTGATGCTTACGAAAACGGAACGCTGGAAGATGTAAAAGGTTTCTGTGCCGTTGCCACCACAACCCAGATCGCGGAACAGGATTATATCCTGACTCCGGGGCGCTATGTCGGCATTGAAGAGCAGGAAGATGACGGTGAACCGTTCGATGAAAAAATGGAACGCCTGACCACCGAACTTTCGGCACTGTTCGCAAAATCCCATGATCTGGAAAACGAGATCAAAAAGAATCTGAAAGCCATTGGATTTGAGGTGGAATGATGTCATACGTTCTGACAAAAATGACAGATATAATTGAGTTTAATCCGCGCGAGACCATTGCAAGGAAACAAGTATGCAAAAAGGTCCCAATGGAATATCTACAACCCTTTACTCGGCAAATATCTGGTTTCGAAGAAGCACCTTATGCAGGGGGGACAAAGTTCCGAAACAACGATACCATAATGGCCCGGATAACTCCGTGTTTAGAAAATGGTAAAACCGCATTCGTAAAAGGTTTTGCTGAAAATGAAGTCGTTTTCGGATCGACAGAATATATTGTTATGCGAGCGATTCCAGGAGCCAGTGATCCTGTTTTTATCTATTATTTAGCAACGAGTCCATCTTTTCGGGAAGTGGCCATTAAATCAATGGTGGGAAGTTCCGGCCGTCAGCGCGTACAACAAGATGTTCTGGAAAATCTTGAACTTGTATTACCGGATTATGAAACTCAGGTCCGCGTAGGCAAAGTTCTTTCAGCCTTTGACGACAAAATTGAGCTGAACGCTCAGATAAACCATAATTTGGAAGAACAGGCAAAGGCGATCTTCAAGTCTTGGTTCGTGGATTTTGAGCCATTCCAAGACGGAAAGTTTGTCGATTCAGAACTGAGACAGATCCCGGCAGGATGGCAAGTTGCAGATGTGTATTCTATTGCTTCCGTCATCTACGGTGCTCCTTTTGCTTCAAAACGTTTTTCTGCTGAAAAAATCGGTCGTCCCATTGTCAGAATTAGAGATCTTGCAACAGAAGCTCCCCAGGTATATACGGACGAAATTCACCCCAAAGGATATATTATAAAGCCTGGAGATATTGTTGTCGGGATGGATGGCGAATTCAGAGCCTATTTATGGGGCGGAGAAGAAGCTTGGCTCAATCAGCGAGTTTGCGTTTTTCAGCCTAAAGACAACTTCTCATCCGCATTCGTAAGACTAAGTATTATGCCGCTTTTAGCAGCTGTTGAAGCCTCCGAAGTTGCAACAACAGTAATACATCTTGGAAAAAATGATATTGATAAGTTTAAGATCATTTTGCCTGATGCCGAGACTTTGAGGAAATATAATGCAGTCGCTGTTCCTATTTACAAACAAATTGTAGAAAATAAATTGGAATCCAGGCGTCTTGCTCAGCTTCGTGATACGCTGCTTCCGAAGTTGATGTCCGGAGAAATTGACGTATCGGAAGTGGAAATCTAAATAGCAATTTAGCGGAGTATCCTGATATAATATATGCTGTTTACCTTAACCATCATAAATCAGGAGAAACAATATGAAAGAAAAACTGATGAAGGAAATTCAACAGGCTATGAACGGAAAATTGAGCGATCGCCAGAATGAACAGCTGATGACCGCTATGCGGAGCTGTCTGCAAAAATACCAGATATCCGAACCGGTCTCGCCTGTTGAAAATACACAAGAAGCGAATAATCGCCTGTTGACCATGTTTATTTCGGCAAAGCAAATAGAAGGCTGTTCCGGGAAAACGGTCATTTATTATCAG
>JAZQYS010000096.1:0-2985 GCA_045633645.1 Victivallaceae bacterium
CCTGTCCTAAATGTAGTGCTCCATTAAAAAAGAATGAATGCATATCCCCGACCTCTTCTCAAGAAAGTTTAAATAAAAATAACATCTTCCAATTCCTGGCGGTCATCAAATATCAGTATCCGGCTGGTGATGTTCTGCAGCAACCGGCATTGCTCATAATGGCACATTACACCCCATATCCCATGGATATTTTTCAACACCGCACGGAATTTCGAAGCGGTCATTGAGTTATCAGTTTTCACCATTTGAGCGATAAGCGTGGTTGACTGCAACAATTCACCCATCTGATCAAGTACAGCTTTTTGCAGGGCATCTGCCGGAATCCGTTTCACTGGACAAGTACTGAAGTTCCGCTTGGTGTCTTCGGTGCACATATAATACTGGCAGCGTTTATTATTCTTTTGGGTATGAACAAGTCCCATTGCCCTGGAGTAACGGGCTTCGCTTGCACAAAACGACCTGTTTTCCCTGAGCTTTTTAGACGGTCGTTTTTTTACGGCTGCGCTTGACGCACGTGGGATAATCAATCTAAAATGTGCGCAAAATACCGGACACTACCTGAAAATGATTGGGTTTAATTGTTTCCCCAGATGATATTGCAGGGTAACGCTGCTGCAAGTGTATCTTTGCTTTCAGGCAGGGAGAGGGCGATGCGGATTTTCAACTGCTTTTCTGTTGCAGGGCGTCTTGCCGCCAAGACTGCTGTAAATTCACCTTTCCCTTTTCCGGAATGGAACGGACTGCCAAGATATGAAGAATCTGCTCTCAGCCATATACGGCAATTGACTCCGGGCGGCAGTTGGTAACGGACTTTGAAATATATTCTTTTTTCAAGGGGAACTTTGATGACATGACCCGGTGAAAAATGATTGTTGACTTCTGTTTCGCTCCAACCCCATGCAACGACTTGGAATTTCATTTTTGATTTGATTTTTCCTGTTTCAATATGCGCTTTCCGGGCATTGGCAGATTTTGTTTTTTTCAAATTGTTCAGCAGGGGGGCAAGCTTGGCTGGCGGATATTTGAGCCATTTCGGAGGTCTCGGCGTTTTGCGGTTGGGAACACTTCTGAGTACATTGCTGATTCTATTCATATATTTTTTCAGAGGGCTGTATCCGCTGATTGAGCCGATCAGTCTGCCGTCAGGGGTCAGAATAAATGCCGCCGGTGCACCTTTGTAAATACGCAGAGGCTTTACGATCAGCTCGTTATAAAGTTTTTGTTCCTCCGGTTGTTTGCCGTGAGGATAATCCAGATAAACCAGAATCAAATTTCTTGAAGCAAATGTTTTGAATGTCTTGGAATCAAGGACTTCTTTATACAGACGGTTGCACCAGCTGCACCAATCCGATCCGGTTGTCAGGATAAAGATTTTTTTATTTGTTCTTTTTGCGGCGGCAAAAGCCGTATCCATGCTTATATGCCATTGGGGAGACGGACCTTTTTTCCACTGCGAACTATCGGTGTGCCGGTTGGCAGATGTGTTTGAATTACGGTTATTGCCGGAAGAGGTTTTATTCCGGTAATCCTGATAGGTAAGAGGTTTGTAATCTGCTTTTTTCCAGGCGTCGGCCGCATCGGCACCGAGCAGCGTAACATCCCAACGGGCATTGTCTGAAATGATTTTGCCGTTTGGGTCAAATACGATCAAACGGGGAATTCCGTTGACTCTGAGTTTGCGTCTTAACTGTGCCAGTTTTTGCGCATCAAAAGGAATTGCAGGCCACGGCATGTTTGCTTTCTGCATATATTGCTGCATGGCGTTAAGTGTTCTGTCTGAACTGACAAAGACGATCTCAATATTTTTCTTTCCGGCACAGTTGTTGTAGAAATCAACCAATTTCGGCGTAAACAATCTGCACGGACCACACCAGGAGGCAGAAAAATAAACGGCAACTGTTTTGCCTGAGAGGACTTTTTCAGCACTGATTACTTTGCCGTCTTTATAGACAAGATTTTCTGAAAAACTTTGTTCAAACCAGTGTCCGGCTGCGGAAAGTTGAACTGCACAGAAAAGCAAAAGAAAGGAAAAGACAATGCGTGTTTTCATTTTTATAATATCTGTGTTATAAATATGTTAGAATATCTTTTATAGTATACAGCAGGAGAATGATTTTTTCAAGCTGCAGCGGATATTAAAAAATAAAAGATATTGAATTTTTAATCCAATATCTTTTTGAAGGGAGCCAGAGCGCAGATGGCTTCGGGCAGATCGGGCAGTTCTTTGTGCCACATTTTTTCATGCTCGCAGGTAAGCAAGCCTGAATAATTCTGTTCTTTTAAAAGATTGAATAATTCTGTCAGCGGAAAATCTCCTTTTCCGGCCAGAGTAAGTCCTGCGGGAGAACCGTCTTTGACGTGAACGTCTTTGACAAAATTTCTGAGCAGTTCCCAACTTTGGAGCAGGGATTCTTTACCGGTGAAAAAGGTATGATAAGTATCCCAGATGACAGGCAGTGTGCGGTCAAGTTTCTCAAACAAACTGCAAACGCGCTGCGCTGAAGAGAAACAGTCATGTGTTTCAAGAATTAACTGTACCGGTAAATCCAGCGTGTCAAAATACTCCAGGTTGCGCCGGGCATTGTCAAATTTATCTTCTTCAAAAGGCTCAGAAAAGGCACAGCCGCCGAAGATACGGATATAAGGTATGGCACAGTCTGCCGCAAGTTGCGCACAGTCTTTGAGCATGGTACGGAAATCCGGATTGTCGGAAATCAAACCGAATGATGTCCCGAGAATCAGACAGCGTTTTTCTTCCCCCAGACGGCGTAATAGAGCGCGTTCAGGAAAATCTTTTCCAGTGATACGCACTTCAAGAAGCGGATAATTTACCTGCAAACCGAAAGCGGCTGCTTTTTCAAGAGTCCAATCAGGACAGCCGATTGTTGAAAATCCCCATTTTATATCCGGCATATTTGACTTATCCTTTTTTCAGGTTGGGTGTTTCAATGGTCATGGTCAGCGTTCTTTCGGCGGAGACCATTC